>CAYFVS010000001.1:0-10320 GCA_964346565.1 uncultured candidatus Brocadiaceae bacterium
CGGCGTCGGGCATCGGGGTCCGCGAACTTCTGCCGCTCCTCATCGCTGCGCCAGCCGCTGACGATGTCCCACATCTTCCAGATGAGGTCATGCTCGGCGGCGAAGCACTTCGACGCGGCAAGCAGCTCATCCTTCGCCTCCGGCAGCACCTCGGCCGCCTGCTCCAGGAAGCAGGACGCACAGTGGCGCCCTTCGGCGATGACGTCGGCGGCGTCGGCGTGCGCCATGTAGGCGTCACCCGGCCCGCCTCCGGGCGCCACTTCCTCGTCCCGCAGTATGTGCTCGGCCCAGGCATCGTAGGCGGCCAGGCCGCTGTGGCGTTCGCCCTGCATGGGCTCGCGGATGAGGCGGAGCGCGTTCTGCAGCGCCTCGACGTATGTCGCTCTGCGCTCGGGCGTCGCCGTCTTGTCGCCGATGAGGATCATGCCCGTGGCTTTCTCCTCCCAGTCCCGCTTGCGGAAGTAGCCGTTCGGCTCGAACTCCAGCCCCGGCTGTCCCGCCTCGTGGTCCTGCCAGTAGTGCCAGCCAACGGCCACGCGGCCGCCCTCGTCGTAACCGGCGATGATGGTCTCGCATGGCGGGCCAAGGACGCCGAAACCGATGGCCGGCCGGCCGAGGTCGCGGATGGACGTGATGGCCATGGGGCGGAGCCGCTCCTTCCTCTCGGACTCCGGCACGAAGCCCGACGAGGTGTACTCGTAGCCGGCCGCCGCGAACCCGCGCCGCCAGTACTCCTCCGGGTTGTCGAACGCCCAGGAGCTTCTGTTGTCGCCGTGCCAGCCCGGCTTCCAGAACAGGCGGAAC
This sequence comes from uncultured candidatus Brocadiaceae bacterium, assembly GCA_964346565.1. Lineage (GTDB taxonomy): Bacteria > Planctomycetota > Brocadiia > SM23-32 > SM23-32 > JAWOCH01. Next base: position 805 of record CAYFVS010000001.1, read on the forward strand.
GCGGCGCCCGTCGCGCCCATCAGGTAGTCGTAGACCGCTCCGCGCGGGTAGTCGCCCTCGCGCTCGAAGCCCAGGTCATCGTCCATGTACTCCAGGCACGCCTGGAGGCAGCCGGGGAAGGGGGTGAGGGCGTAGTGGCCCTCCACCCCGCTGGCGCTCACCTTCGGCACGCCTTCCAACACCAGGCGCCGGCCCGGGTTGCCGGCGCTGCCTGCCGGGGACGGGTCGGCACCGGTGTCGGCCTGGAAGATATCCCCCTCGGGCACGCCGGCGGCGCGCAGCGCCTTCTCGATGTGGTCGGCGGCCCACAAGTGCATGACGCGGGCATTGAGGATGGAACCCGCGACGCGCTGGCGAACGCCGTGGTCGGCGAGCCGCTCCATGCGGTCCTCCTCGCCGGGGGCCACACCGTGGACCACGTCCTCGCGCTCCAGGGCGTCGGCCGCCGCCCGGAGGTGCTCGGCCATCCCGGGATTCCGGTCGGCCGCGGCCTCCAGGTACTCCGTGGCCCCGCCGCCGCCGCGGAAGGCGGTGACCGTCATCGAGTCCCAGTGGCACATCAGCCGCCCGCGCAGGACGCCCGTGTCGCCCTCCGGGAAGTACTCGTCATTGAGCATGTCGGCCGCCCAGGCGTCGAACGCGTCCGGGCCGGCGTGGCTGTTGCGCACGCGCCGGGCGCGCAGGACCTGGAGCGCCCACTTCAGCGTCTCGCGGTCGAGGTCCTCCTGGTCCGGCCTGCCCACCTCATCGCCGAACAGCAGCAGGCCGCGCGTCTTCGGATACCAGTCGCGCACTCGGAAGCGGCCGGCGCCGTCCGTCTCGACTCCCTCATCGTCCTGGAAGCAGTTCCACCCGACCAGGTAGTCGCCGCGCTCGTCGTAGCCGGTGATGACGCACGCCTCAGGCGGGCCGATGATGCCGAAGGCGATGACGGGCCGGCCGCGGTCGATGCTCTGCACGATGCGGCGACGGAAGCCGGCCTCGTCTGTCAGCTCTCCGTCCAGGCGCTCCGCGGCGTCGTGGAGGAGGTCTTCCGCCCAGTCGTCGGGCTCCGCCTTGGCGACGGGCAGCATCTCGTAGCCGGCCGACCAGAAGGCCCTGCGCATCGGCTCGAGTGTCTCTACGGCCATGCCGAGGATGTCGCTGTTGCCGCCGTCCCACGCGTGGGGCGTCCAGGTCATGCGAAACGCGGCGCCCGAGGTGCACATGAGGTGGTCATACTGCTCCGGCTCGCCCAGGTACTGGAGGCATGCATCGAGGGAGTTGCAGAACGGCGTGAAGCGCCAGCGGTCCGTGTGGTAGGCGACCTTGCGGACGCCCTCCAGCACGAAGCGCCGGGCATCTCCTGAGCGCAGCGGATAGCCCTCCTGCTCGCCCGTGGCAGACAGGCCCGGCGGAGCGCCGCCGAGAGCGACCAGGACCTCGCGCAGAGCCTCGAGCCCCTTGCGCTCCGCGCCACCGGCCTCGCGGACCAGCCGGGCCTGCTCATCGCTCTGGAGCGTCTCGCCCCAGTCGGGGTTGTCGCGGAACGGGCACAGGTCCTTGACCTCTTCCAGCCTGTCGCGCACGACGCTGTAGTGCGCGATCGCCTCGTCGAACGCCGCGTCGGCCCGGCCGGGCAGGCGCTCCTTCGCCTCCTTGAGGAACTCGACGGCCATCAGTCGGGACTCTTGCCAGAAGTGCGCGTTCCAGACATGGCTGTCCAGCTTCGCGTGGCCCAGTTCGAGTTCGTCCGCCCACAGATCGAACGCCGCAGGCCCCGATCGCTGGCCCTCCATAACCGTCCAGCCGTCCGACGTAGCTGCCCGCTGGAGCACGGTCTGGAGCGCTGCCCTGACGATCTCATCGTCCGGTGCGGGGTCGCACAGCTCCACGCGCCAGACGTCGAGCACCTCGATATCCTCCATGCCCAGCTTCTGCCAGGGGGTCGGGCCGCCCCTGGCGTCGGGGTTGGCGTGGGTGTAGTAGTAGCCGATGTCGTCGTATCCGGTGATGAGCGAGTAGTCCGGCATCCAGGAGACGCGGTCGGCATAGCACGGCAGGCCGCGGTCAATGGCATCGCGCACCATGTCCCACGCCTCTCGCTGGCGGGCAGGGAACTCGTCGCCGGCCTTCTGCTTCGACACCGCCATCCCGGTGATCCGGCAGCCGATGTTCGGGGCCAGCTCGTAGAGCGTCTTGTCCCACGCGTATGGGCTGCTGACGCAGACGGTCGGCCGCATGTTGATGGCAAAGGCATGACCGGTCGCGCCGTAGAGCCAGCCAGGCGACACCTCCCGGCCCAGGTAGCGTAGCGCGCCCATCACGGCCGCCAGCTCGGCTGACGTGAACGGTGCGCACTCCAGCCCCTCGGGCATGTGCGCTTCGCCGGGGCCGGGCGGGTCGGCTCCGCCGCCGTCCTGCTGGAGGGGTTCGGGCACGTCCTCGCCGAGGGCGCGGAGGGCCTCCCGGATGTGCTGGGCGGCCTCGAGTTCGGTGGCGGCGATCCGGTCCACACGGTCGGCGAGCGCGCGGCGCGCTTCCATGTTCCCCACCAGGCCTCTCCAGTTGCACTCAGACAACCGGGCAACCACCGACTCGTAGGAGTCCGCCGCGCCGCGGAGCGGGCCGACCGCCCGCCCCCCATGACGGGCCGCCACGTCGCGCAGGAACGCCGCTGCCGCGGCGCGGTTCCCCGCCAGCCGCCCCACCATGTTCGCGTGGTGACGGTCTTCCACCGGCTCGTCGGCGTCGCGCAGCAGCGCCGCCCAGGCAGCGAGCGCCTTCAGTCCCGTGAAACGCCGGTCGCGCCAGCGCTCCTCGTGCGGCCCGGCCCGGTCGTGGGCCAGGTCCACGGCGTACCGGAGGGCTGCCACGTCGGCCGCGTCGGCGTCCATCGGCTCGGTGCGGTCGCCGAGCACAATCAGCCCGTAGGGCCAGGTATCGGGCCGTGCCATCACCGGCTCCGTCTCACACGCGCACCGTCCGAGCACCGGTGGCTCGCCGGATGCGTCATCGTATCCGGCGATGACGAACCCGAAGTCGCTGATGGCCAGCACCGGTCGGCCGGCATCTATGGCACGCTTCACGTGCGGCTCGATCTGCGCCCGATAGAAGGCGGGGAGGTCCTTGCGTGCCGCTTCCGCCTCCTCAGGCGTCAGGTTCGCCCATCCAACCTCCCGGATCTCCCAGCCGATGGCGCGGGACAGGAAGTCGAGGCGCATCCTCAGCCCCCACGTGTCCAGGGGCCACCAGCCCACGTCCACCTTGCCTTCCCAGCGGTGCTCGGTATCGGCCTGCGCGATGAACGCGATGCCGGACAGGCCCATCAGCCGCTCGTATGAGACGGGCGTGCCGGCGTGAGCGAGCAGAACCTCGATCCCCCGGACGTATCCGTCGCCGTCACCGCCGGAAAGTGGCACGTCCGCCAGCAGTACGCGCTGCGGGGCCTCCGCCGTCCGCCCCCCGCCGTCCTGGGCGAACGGCCCCGACAGCTCAAGCCCCTCGCCCTCGAGGGCAAGCCGCAGTTCGGCGATGGCCGCTCGCTCGTGTTCAGCGGCCCTGCGCACGGCATCGGCAGCGGCGAGACGCCTCTCCTTCACCTTGCCGGAGCCGTCGGGAGCGGCGTAGCCAACCAGGCCGTATGCCTCCTGCCAGGAGCGATAGGCGGCGCGGTAGCCCTCCGAAGCGGGCCGAACGTGGGCCGTGGCCTCGGCCCCAAGAACGCCGTCCTCCGCCACGCGCGCCAGATAGGCGGCCGTCGAGTTCCGCACGGTCCATTGGGGGTTCTCCGGATGGCACATGCTCCAGTCCTCGTGCCTGCCCATGTCCGTGCAGTCGGCGGCCCAGGCTTCGATGCCGGCCAGGCCGAAGGTGGCGTTCGGGAAGGCCTGCTGGATGTGCTCCGGAACGCCCTCACTGAGGGCAACCAGGTCGCGCATGATCCGGAGCGCCACGTCCCTCTCGGGCTGCGCCTCCACGCGGCCGGAATGGCGGCTCAGGTTCTGCCCCCTGCCGACCCACTCGGCGAACATGTCCCAGTCCCACCACTCGGCGAAGTAGCCGTCGCCGTCCTTCATCGCGAAGACCTTGCGGTCGGCCCTGTCCTCCGCTCCCTGGTAGCCGGCCAGCAGCATCATCTCGCCGTGCCAGCCGGAGACCGGCCGGCCGCTGTCCACGCTCTCCTTCACGAACTCCCACGCCTCCTCGGCGCCGTTGACGCGGGCCGATTCGCCGGCGTAGCCCGTGGCCTGTGCCACCAGCTTGTTGGGATCGCGGCGGTGGAAGGCATACTTCGGCATGAACTCACCCGATTCGTAGCCGAACATGGCCGATGCCCCCGAGACGGCGGCCAGCGAGTCCAGGTCCATGTCCTCCCATCCCGCCGCGCGCATCTGGATCAGCATGGTGGTCAGATAGCAGTACGGCTGGGGATAGACGTCCTCGTCCGCGCCGCGCACGCACAGCTCGATGCGGTGCCCGGCGACGTTGTCCGCGAGGTGCTTGAAGTCCGCCATGGCGTCCTCCAGCAGGACCTGCGGACGCTCGGACGCCAGAGCTCCGCCGCCGCCGTCCTGGGCGAGGTGCTCGGGCACGTCCTCGCCGAGGGCGTTCAGAGCGGCCCTGATCTCGGCGACGGCGGCTTCCTCGTCCGCCAGGCACTTGCGCAGGACATCTGCCTCCCGGGCGCGGTTCTCGGCGGTCCAGCTCTGGTCCCACGGCAGAGCAACGCAGCCCTTCTCATCGTCCAGCCGCTCGGCAATGGACTCGTAGCGGTCCGCGGCGGCCCGGAGGCGGCCTGCGGCATCCTCGCCCAACTCGCCGGCCACGTCCCGCAGGTAGCCGGCGGCGGCCTGCCGACTGGTCTGGAGCTGGGAGTAGGAGAACGCGTTGCCGTGCCTGGAGGCGTCCTCGCGGTTCTGCTCGAGCGCGGCAATCCACGCATTGTAGGCGGCAAAGCCGTACAGGCGGTTCCCGTCGGTTTCGGCGGGCCTCGTGGACAGTCGGACGGCCGTCTGGAGGGACCGGATGACGCTATCGCGCCGGCCCGCCGGCTCGCCGCTCTCCCGCAGAACAGACGCGAACCAGGCATCGCCCAGGGGCCCGCCCGGTGTCTCGCTCTCCCTGTAGCCTTCCTCCGATCCGTCGTAGGGCTTGCAGATGAAGGCGCTGCCGTCTTCGCGATAGCCGACCAGCAGGTTCCACTCACCGTTCATGTAGAAGAGCGGCATGCCGCCGCCGATGCTCTCGACGGCGGCCTGGCGAAGCTGCTCGCGCCAACCGGGGTTCTTCTCGTCGCTGAGGGAGATGGCCTGCCAGTCGTAGTCCACGCCCCACACGCGACGCACGATTTCCGGCCAGTCCATGCCCATCTCGGAGTGGATCTCAGCGACGAAAAGGTTCGGGGCCATGGTGAGCTTGAAAGCGGCGCCCGACAGGCCCATCACGTCGGCGTAATCCACGTCCCGGCCGGCGCAGCGCAGGGCCTCGACCAGGCAGCGCGCCTGGGAGTCCTCCCGGGTGAAGAACGACCCGCCCCAGTTGACCTGCTCCATGCCCTCGATCCAGACCTTGCCCCCCTCGCGGCGGACGGGCCTCTCTGCGACAGCCATCTTCTCACCTTCTTTCTCTGTCACTTCTTCCGGATTCGGCGCGGCCGTAGTGGGCAGGCCGAGGACGCCGATGGTCATCAGGGCGACGAGGGCAGCCACGGTGACGCCGAGAGTCATCCGGCGCCGGCGTCCCTCGAGTATGCGGCTGACTCTCTGGGTGAAGCGCGTCTCGGTGGCGGCGAACGTGTTGATGAGCAGCCTCCGCGTGAGGCCGGCTCGGCGCTCGCGAGTGATGGCGGCGACCTCCACCAGGCTACCGGCGTACTCCCTGCGCGCGTCGGCGTGGGCGGCCAGCACGGCGTCGTCACAGGCCGCCTCCGCCTCCCGCCGCATGGCCCATCCGCAGAGCCAGACCGCGGGGTGAAAGAACAGGAACGCCTCGGCCAGCCGCTGGACGAGCAACACCAGGTTGTCCTTGCGCCGCGCATGGGCGGACTCGTGGGCGATGATGAGCCGCAGTTGGCGTTCGGGCAGGCTCGCCGCCAGCTCGCGCGGCAGCAGGATCTCCGGGCGGATCACGCCGGCCAGCACCGGCCCGTGAGCAACGGGCGAGATGCTGACCCACACCGGCCTCCGCATCCCGAGCGCCCGGGCGGCTTCCAGCGCCGCCCGCGCCAGCGGCCCGTCGCGTTGCGCGCCGGCACTCCTCCTGAGGAAACCCACGAACGCGAAGCCAACCACCAGGCGCAGGGCCAGAAGGGAGGAGATCGCCACCCAGACGCCCCCCGCCACGCCGTGGCCGTCCAGCCGGCGCCACCAGGGCGGCGCCGGAGGCGGGGCAGTCCTGGTCATCGGCGGCCTTCCATAGCGCGCGACGGGCGGCACGGCTGCCGGCCGAGGAGCGGTCATGGCCGGGCGCCGGGCAACAGGCGGCAGGGGCTCCAGCGCCGGCGGCTTGAGGAACCAGTAGAGCGAGAACGGCGAAGCGATCAGCAGTGTTGCCACCGGCTTGGCGAGCACCAGGCCCCAGAAAACGTGCCGCAGCCGCGCCGAACGCACCCGCAACAGCAGGATGGCCGCCAGCACGACGACGGCCAGCACGCCCAGCTCCACGCTCAGCCGCCCCAGATAGGGAACCAGCCAGCGTCCGAAGCTGTTGAGCGTCTCGATGGCTGGCATGGCTCAACTCCCCTTGGTCTTACCCGCGACTGCCCGGCGCATGGCCTCGATCTCCTCCTCGTCCACCTCGTCCGATTCGATCAGATGGCTGACCAGGGCGGCGGCCGAGCCGGCGAAGAACAGATCTATGATGTCTCGCAGTCGGCTGCGCCCCAGTTCCTCTCGCCCGACCAGCGGTTGGTAAACGTCCGCGCGTCCCTCGCGCCGACTCTCCAGGAAGCCCTTCTCGCGCATTATGGACATGATGGTCTGCACGGTGGTGTAGGCAACCGACTTCCTGCGGTCGAGCATCTCCTTCACGTCGCGCACGGTCGCTTCGCCCAGTTCCCAGACGCAGTCCATGATCCGCGCTTCGGCGGGGGTCAGTCTGTTCGGCCTGTCGTCGCTCATGGCGGCCTCCGAAGCATTTAGTCCTAAAAGCTTCGGAGATTATACCGGCACTCCCGCCTTTGTCAACAAGCGTTTTCCCCGTTTTCCCGGAAACACCGCGTCCCCCCGAGGTCAGAGCGGCCGCACCCGCAGTTTGCGATACTTCACCCCGCCGCGGCTGCCCTCCAGGCAGATGTTGCCCTCCAGGAATCTGTCGTCCTCGAAGTGGATCACCCGCTTGCCGTTCAGCCAGACGGTCACCGAGGGCCCGACGGCTTCGATGCGCACATGCTCCCACCTGCCCGGCTCGATCAGGGCCTCCCCCGCGTAGGGCTTTGGCCAGCCCGGGAAGTGGATGTGCCCGTGCCAGCGGTCCCCTGCCCAGTCAACGTCCAGCTCGTAGCCGCTCTCCCACGGCGCCGGCCCGGCGTCGGCCCGGATCACGATGCCGCCCTCGCTGTCGAGGAACAGGACCTCGCACTCCAGCACGAAGTCGCTGAACTGCTTCTGGTGGCAGACCCAACTGCCGCGGCCCTCGAACACACCGTCGGCCAGCGTCCAGGGAGGAACCCTCTCGAAGCCCATCGCCGGCTGCCACAGGGCCCTCCGCGCGGGGTCCAGCAGTTCCAGCCAGGGCCCCTTCGCACGATCCATCCGCGCACAGCCGGCGCCTCCGGTCACCAACAGTCCGATAACGGCGAACACCTTGACGCACTTCCCCATCGGTTCGTCCTCCCTCATGCAGTGTCGCGCGTTCCGCTCAGGCCGTCGGGGCGGGCACGTCCGCGCCTTCGGCCTGGAGGGCTTCTCGGAGGGCAGCGATGGCTTGCCTCTCCAGTTCGAGCGCCCGGGCGAGCATCTCCTGCTCGCGCCCGCGAACTTCGGCGGTCCAATCCTCGAAGCCCTTGCCGCTCCAGGGACCGAAGAAGGCTTCAGCCTTGCCGATCTGGCCCTGGAGCAGGGCACCTTCCTGCGCGTAGAGGCCGGCGGCCCGGAGCAGCGCCTCCCGCCCCGCCGGCCCGAGGTGCTCGGCTTCTTCCTTGAGGAACTGCGCCGCACGGACGCGGGCGTCCTGCCATGCCTCGAAGTTCCACCAGTTGAGGAAGAACAGCCCCTTCTGCTGCTCCTCGGTGAACTCCCCGGCTCGCCGCACGTCTTCCCGCCAGGCCTGCAGCGCCCGCTCGCCCCACGCGTAGCGGTAGCCGGTCAGCGATTCGGAACCTTCGCGATGCCAGTTGCGCACGGCGATGGAGAGCGTGTCGAGCAGTCTCCGGCGCGCGTCGGGAGCGCCGCCGAACTCGACGGGTATCATCACCCACGGCCCTGTCTCAGCGGCCGGCACGACCTTCGCCCCGTCGCCGCTCCAGTAGGTGCGCCACAGGAACCTGGGTTCGTCGCCCTCGCCTTCGACGCCGTACGCGACCGCCACGTTCAGGTCGTCCGTACTCGGGTAGCCAACCACGGGCAGGCCGGCCTCGATGGCCGCGGCGATCCTGTCCGCATAGCGTTCCATGCGGGGGTTCTGCTCGTCGGCCATCTGGTCCAGGATGTCAAAGCGCCAGCCGGTGGCCGTCGCCACGGCCGCCTGCTCCTCGGGGAACTCGCCGACCGGTATGGACGGGCACCAGCCCTTCTCGCTGTGCTCGGCGTCGCCCGCCCAGCGCACACGGAAGGCGAGGCCGGAGTAGCCCATCACCTGGTTCTGAGTGTATCATTGAAAGGCTGCCCGGTCAAGGGGTCAGGGCGGCATGTCGGGGTCCCTCCTTTTCCGGGGCGTCAGCCCCGAGGCCGAGTCTTCTGTGGGTCTGAGGTCTGTGGACCAGGTATCACTTCGTGCCCCTGTCGGCCCCGCCCCGTGCCGGCGGCGGGCCGACCGTCCGCACACGATCTTTTTCGATCCCGGGTCACCCAGTTATGACTCTCGGGCCGTCCCGCCGTGGCGGGACACCCATCCGATAGCTCGGGCCGACCCGGGGTAGTTGACCGAGTAGGGCCTGTAGGGCCTCCCTTCGGTGAGCACGTGCCAGACGATCTTCGAAAGCTTCCTTGCCACCGCGACGATGGCCTTCGCTGAGCCTTTCTGTCGTTTCTTCCTGGCGTAGAACCGGGCCAGCGCCGGGTCCTTGTAGCAGGCTGTGTGGGCGGCCTCGACCAGGGCCCACTTGAGGTACTTGCGCCCGCCGCCGATGTGTCCTGTGCGCATCCGGCCGGCGCTCTGATGCACGCTGGGTGCCAGCCCGGCGTAGGAGGCGAGCTTCCTGGGGCGGCGGAAATTGGCGATGTCCCCGATCTCGGCCAGGATCAGGTGGGCGGTCAGCCGCCCGACCCCGGGGATGGTGGTCAGCAGCTCGACCCGGTCGGTGCGGGCGAGGCCACCATAGAGCAGGTTCTCGGCGCGCCCGATCTGGGCCTCCAGGAACTCCAGCAGATCCAGCCA
>CAYFVS010000002.1:0-3489 GCA_964346565.1 uncultured candidatus Brocadiaceae bacterium
GGCCACGTCATCCTGCGTGCTCAGGGGATTGGAGGCGCAGAGGACGACGTCCGCCCCTCCTGCCTTCAGGGCGCGCGCCAGGTTGGCCGTCTCGGTGGTGATGTGCAGGCAGGCAGAGATGCGCCGCCCCGCCAGCGGCTTCTGCTCGGCGAAGCGACGCCGCACCTCCTGCAGCACGGGCATGGACCGATCCGCCCACTGGATGCGGCGCAGCCCGTCGTCGGCAAGGGAGGAGTCGGCAATGTCGGCGTTCATCGGGTTCCTCGCGGTTGGGGTGTTGGGGAGTCTGGCAGCCTGTTGAAGAACTGGATCTGGTCGCGTTGGGAGCGCCGCACGGTCGGATGCAAGGCGCACCGACGCAGGCGATGCTCTATGTATCGTCGAGGAGGCGCAACGCAGCAGACGGCTGCGCGCCGCCCCAACCCAATGGGCCGCCGCCATTTGCGGCGCATCTCTGTGTTGCTCGGCCTCGACGTGCCGCCGGGGGCACGCCTTCGGCCTCGCGCCTTGATCTGCCTGCAACTGGCGGCGGCACGGCCGAGCCCAGCTCCTCAACAGGCTGCTACAGGCCGGCCTTCCGGCTCAGCTCGTCTGCCCGGTCGGTCCGCTCCCAGGTGAACTCCGGCTCTGACCGGCCGAAGTGCCCCAGGGCGGCCGTCTTCAGGTAAATGGGCCGCAGCAGGTTCAGGTGTTCGATAATCGCCCGCGGCCGCAGGTCGAAGCACTCCTCCACCAGTTCCTGCATGTGGTCCTCCGGCGCCCTGGCGGTGCCTTCGGTGCGGACGTGGATGCTGACCGGCTCGGCGATGCCGATGGCGTAGGCGATCTGTATCTCGCAGACGTCGGCCAGCCCGGCAGCGACCACGTTCTTCGCCACGTAGCGGGCGGCATAGGCTCCGCTGCGGTCCACCTTGCTGGGATCCTTGCCGCTGAAGCAGCCTCCTCCATGGCGGCCCCGTCCGCCGTAGGTGTCCACGATGATCTTGCGCCCCGTCAGCCCGCAGTCCCCCCGCGGCCCGCCCATGACGAACCGCCCCGTGGGATTGATGTGATAGGTGATGTCGTCGCCCGCGAACTGCTCCGGCAGGCAGGGGCGAATGATCTCCTCGATGAACGCCTCGCGCAGCTCCTGACCCCCGATGTCCGGGTCGTGCTGCAGGCTCAGGACCACCGTGTCAATGCCCACCGGCTTCAGCCCGTCGTAGCGTGCGGTGACCTGCGTCTTGCCGTCCGGGCGCAGGAAGGGGACTGAGCCGTCCGTGCGCACCTGCCGGGCACGGGCCATGATCTGATGGGCCAGCATGATGGGCAGTGGCATGAGCTGCGGGGTCTCGTTGCAGGCAAAGCCCACCATCATGCCCTGGTCACCGGCCCCCTGCTGGCGTCCGCTCTCCGGGGCGATGTCCACCCCGCGGGCGATGTCGGGTGACTGCGCGCTGATGGCGACCAGGAAGTTGCAGTCGTCGGCGGTGAACCCGTAGGCCGGGTCAGTGTAACCGATGTCGCGGATCACGCCCCTGGCCAGCTCGGCGTAGTTCACCTGGGCCTGGGCGGTCACCTCGCCGGCGATCACGGTCAGGCCCGACTTGACCACCGTCTCGCAGGCCACGCGGCAGGCGGCGTCCTGTGCGATGAGGGCGTCCAGGACGGCGTCGCTGATCTGGTCCGCCACCTTGTCCGGGTGGACGACGGAGACGGATTCGGAGGTGAACAGGTACTGCGAAGAAGCCATTCAGAGTACCCCCGCTGCGTGGTCCGGTTCAGGCCCGCGACTATAGCAGAAGCCGGACGATGACGCAACCTGCGCCGCGGGGTCGGGCGTGCTCGGTCTACGGGCAGGGCTACTTGCGCAGATGGCGAACGACTCGCACGCTCTTGCTGCTGGCCAGGGGGTCGGCAGGTTACGCCTTGCGGTTTTGCTGTGAGCTGTTATAATAGTGCGGGTTGGGGCAGTGCAGCTTCCGGGAGCTTCAGCAGGGGAGGTGCTGAGGTGGTCCACTCACGTTCTCGCCGGCGTCCCAATTGGTCCCGCAGGCCGGCGCTTCGCCTGGAGCGGTTGGAGCCGCGGCTGCTGCTGAGCGCTACGTTCACTGAACAGCAGGTGGGGGCTGTAGAGATAGACGGACTGGCCGCTGAGTCCTCGGGCGAACCCGGCAGCGTAGCGTGGCTCTATCAGACGGGCGGACGCGTATCTTCACCCGCGATAGGCGCTGACGGAACCGTATATGTAGAGTCTGGGGACATGAACTTCTATGCGCTCAATCCTGACGGCACCGAGAAGTGGCATTTCGACATGTACGACGCATTCAGAACTTCGCCTGCGATAGGTGCGGACGGCACGCTGTACCTGATTGAGGGTCATGTGGATCTAGATGGCCTCCTGTTCGCGATCAACCCGGACGGGAGCGAGAAGTGGGTCTGCCCCACGGGCGGGCCGGGGAGGGGAACCCCGCCTGCGATAGGTGCGGACGGCACGCTGTATCTACTGGGCTCGGTCGACGCTGTCCGCCCGGATGGAGTTAAGAAGAAGTGGGAGTTTCGTGGGAGTTCGACCGTGCAAGGGCCGCCTTCGATAGGTGCGGACGGAACGCTGTATGTGAGCTGCTCGTACAGCTTGTACGCTCTGTATATGGACGGCACCGAGAAATGGCGTTTCGAGCCCGATGGTTCGGGCAGCCTGACAGGTTCGCCTGCGGTAGGCGCTGACGGAGCACTATATGTGGGCTCGACAGACGGCGACCTTTACGCGATCAACCCGGACGGCACGGACAGGTGGCGTTTCCAGGCGGGGGGGGCGCTCTACTCTGCGCCCGCCATAGGCCCGGACGGAACGATTTATGTGGGGTCCGACGACGCCAATCTCTACGCGATTGACCCCGACGGCATCGAGAAGTGGCACTTCCAGACGGACGGTTGGGTGCGGTCTTCGCCTGCGATAGGGGCGGACGGAACAGTCTATGTCGGCTCCGACGACTGCGCCCTCTACGCGATCAACCCCGACGGCACCGAGAAGTGGCATCTGCAGACGGGGGATTGGGTGCGGTCTTCACCTGCGATAGCCGCGGACGGAACGGTGTACGTGAGCTCGTACGATGACAACCTGTACGCCGTGAACGGGGAATCGGGAGGGCTGGCCGAGAGCAGTTGGCCCATGTTCCGCCACGACCTCGGCCGTACGGCCAGCCTGGCGCCGGTTGCGCATATGGCGCCCACTGCCGACCTGGCTAACCCGATGAGCGGCGGCTCGATCGACAGCTCCGTTCTTAACGCTCGCGGCTACATAGATGTCACGTTTATCAGCACGAGCGGAAGCGCCCTGAACACCGCTTCCATCATGGATAGTGGCGCGGAGTTCTACCTGCTGGGCGATGCCGTAGATGGGGTGCAGGTAGATGGGACTCCACTTCTGCTCACCGGCAGCACCTACCGCTACACCTTCACCGGCAGCTTCGGCGCCGGTTCGGCGGAGGTGCACTACTGGCCGAAGAG
>CAYFVS010000003.1:0-2502 GCA_964346565.1 uncultured candidatus Brocadiaceae bacterium
GGACCTGGAGGACGCCCAGCGCATCCTGGACGAGGACCACTACGGGCTGGAGGACACCAAGGAGCGGGTGCTGGAGTTCCTGGCCGTGCGGCGACTGCGAGGGGAGATGAGCGGTTCCATCCTCTGCTTCGTCGGCCCGCCGGGCACGGGCAAGACCTCCATCGGAAGGTCCATCGCCCGCGCCCTCGGGCGCAAGTACATCCGCGCCGCTTTGGGCGGGGTGCGCGACGAGGCGGAGATCCGCGGCCACCGCCGCACCTACATCGGCTCCCTGCCCGGCCGCATCATCAGCTCCATCCGCAAAGCCGGCTCCAACAACCCCGTCTTCATGCTCGACGAGGTGGACAAGCTCGGCGCGGACTTCCGCGGCGACCCCGCCAGCGCTCTGCTCGAAGTGCTCGACCCCGAACAGAACTCCACCTACACCGACCACTACCTGGAGGTGCCCTTCGACCTGTCGAAGGTCCTGTTCATCTGCACCGCGAACGTGCTGGACCCCGTGCCGCCCGCCCTGAAGGACAGGATGGAGGTCCTGGAGTTCCCCGGCTACACTGAGGAGGAGAAGCTTCAGATCGCCACCCGTTACCTGGTGCCCCAGCAGGTCGAGCGCAACGGCCTGACCGAGGAGCAGTTCCGAATCACCGAGCAGGCTCTGCGCACGCTGATCAACCGCTACACCCGCGAGGCGGGCGTGCGGAACCTGGAGCGGCAGATAGCCTCCCTCTGCCGCAAGGTGGCCAAGAGTATCGCGATGGGCAAGGCCCCGTCGGAGCATATCGAGGGCGACGAGCTGACCGACATGCTCGGTCCCCCCAAGTTCGAGCCCGAGCTGGCCGAACGCGTGGACGAACCCGGCGTGGCCGCCGGGCTGGCCTGGACTCCCAGCGGCGGCGACATCATCTTCGTCGAGGCCACCGTCACCCCCGGCGATGGCAAGCTGACGCTGACCGGCATGTTGGGCGACGTCATGAAGGAAAGCGCCCAGGCGGCCCTGACCTACGTGCGAGCCCACGCCGGGCAGCTCGGGCTGGAGAAGGAGTGCGGCCGGGATCGCGACTTCCACATCCACGTCCCCGCCGGCGCCATCCCCAAGGATGGCCCCTCCGCCGGCATCACTATGGCCACCGCCCTGGCCTCCCTGTGCAGCGGGCGGCGCGTGCGGCATGACGTGGCCATGACCGGCGAGATCACGCTCCGGGGCAAGGTCCTGCCGGTGGGGGGCATCAAGGAGAAGATCCTGGCCGCCTGCCGGGCCGGAATCCCCACCGTCATCATCCCCGAGCGCAACGAGAAGGATCTGGTGGACGTGCCCGACTATGCGAAGGAGCACCTCGAGTTCGTTGCCGTGGACAAGGTCGAGGAGGTCTTCCGCGTCGCCCTCGAAGAAGCCCCTACGGCCCAGCCGGCCGCCAGCTGAGCCGCCCTCGGTGAGACCAACCATAGAGAGGCGATACTATGCTCCGGCGAACGATAGTGGATTTCTCGGACGTGCTGCGCCCGTGGGACGGTTTCGGCGTCAACTACGTCCAGACCTCGCAGACCCGCGACCCAGTGGCCGACCCGCAGGACTACGGCGGGTTCGACATCCTGGCCGAGCCGGACCGGCGGAAGGTCATCGAGATGACCTTCGGCGAGGATGGGCTCAAACCGGGGCTGGTCAAGATGTTCCTGGACCCCTTCCACCAGCACGAGCCGCCGCCTGCGGAAGACCTGGACGACCCGCGCATTGACCCGTCCCTCTATGACCACACGGCAACCACGGACTCGATGCGCCGATTCGCCCGGGATGGGCTGGAGCTGACCCGCCGGCGCGGGGACGACCTCCAGGTCATCGTCACCCTATACGGCCCGCCGGGTTGGATGACGAAGCAGCAGGTCTGGCGCGGCCGCGACCTGGCCCCCCGGTTCCACCTGGCGTGCGCGAAGTACATGGCGAGCTGGGCGCAGTATCTGCGCGACGCCGAGGGGCTGCCGGTGCGCTGCATCTCGCTGCACAACGAAGGCGAGGACTGGATGCGCTGGAACGAGGAAGGCATCACCGAGAGCGAGGGGCACGACTACAACCTCTACTGGCCCCCCGGGCAGGTGGCCGAGGTCCTCTCTCTCGTGGCGGAGGTGCTGGAAGCGAACGGACTGGAGGAGGTCGGAGTGACACCGGGCGAGTGCAGCAACTGGCTGCGGTTCGTCGAGTGGGGATACGCGCCGGCCATAGCGGGCGACCCGGAGGCCGTGGCCAACATGGGCCTGCTCACCTCGCACGGGTTCTACTCGCCGGGCTTCCACCGCTGGGCCGGCGACTACCGCAGCACGGGCGTGGACATGCTCCGCCGGCGCCGGCCCCACCTGCACGCCTGGGTCACCTCGACCAGTTGGTCCGACATGGACGTGGACTTCCTGGCGCAGCTCCGGGACAGCATCTACGTCGGCAAGATCAACGGGCTCATCCCCTGGGCGTGCATCCAGCGGCACAGCCTGTGGAAGGGGAGCGACCCGAACCCGGGC
>CAYFVS010000004.1:0-1709 GCA_964346565.1 uncultured candidatus Brocadiaceae bacterium
GGTCTGATCGTAGGTCATGCCCACGGATACGGCGTTGGCGGCGCAGGCCGGATAGTCCATGCCGTCCTTGATACCGTCGTTGCCGGAGGCGACGACGGTGGTCGTCCCCCGCGCCCGCAGCATATTGATGGCGGTGGCGAGGGACATGCCGTCGCAGTTGCCCGGCTTGTAGGTCGTGGTGGTACCTAGGCTCATGTTGACGAGCTGGACGTCGGGACGGTTAGCTATGATGTCGTTGAGGGCGGCAAGCCAGTCCGAGACCTGGCCCGTGTTCGTCGAGTCCAGGACCTTGTAGGCGCGGATGTCCGCGTCGGGCGCCACGCCGGTGGCGGCGATCGCGTTGGTCCCCATCGAGGTGATGATGCCAGTGACGTTCGTGCCGTGGCCGTGGTCATCCTCGGCGCAGCCCGGCGTGGGCGCGCTGCACGTAGTCAAACCGTTCGGACAGGGGTTCAAGGGGGCAGACAGGAAGCAGTCCTGGGATAGCAGGTCGTCCTGGAGATCGGGGTGGTCCGTGTCGAGGCCTGAGTCGAGGACGGCGACCACGACTCCGTTGCCGGTGGCCGGGGTGCCGGCGCTGTGGACGTCGTCCGCATTGATCAGCGGAACGCTCTCAGTGAGGGTGCCGCGGCCCACGGCGTCGATCTCGACCGCGGCCACCGCAGGGTGCCTTGCCAGCTTCGCCAGACCCGCCGCACTGATGCGACCGGCCAGGGCCGGGACGGCGTCGTACTGATGGATGATGTCGAAGTCGGCTGGGGCTAGAGCAGAGAGGACGTTGGCCTGCTTGGCGGCTACCTCCTCCTTGAGCGTCGGTAGGTCAAGGGCGAGTGCCGACGGCGGCCGCTCCGTCCGAAGGGAGATGATGACGCGCACCTCGTCCTGCTGCGCGAGGGCGTCGGTCACCTCCGGCTGAACGTTGGCTCCGGTGGCGGTGCCAGCCCCTGTTGGGCCACCTCCCTGCGAAGCGAGCAGCAGAGCTACTACGGCAATAGCAGCAACTACCGCGATAAGCGCGGGGAAAAGCCGTCTCATTCCGCACCCCCTTCAGATCGAGGAAAAACCTGCGCGTGGCCGGACAGAAGCCACGAACATGGCCATCTTGGGCAGAGCCATTTCTTTTCGACTTTGCCCTATTGCTTCTCGATGTGGTGCTATAACTTTACAGGAAGCAGGAAATTTGTCAAGTCCTTTTCGCTAGACTTTCGATCTCCGACGGTGCCCCTTCTTGGGAGAGCCGCTTCGGATAACACTCAACAGGTGAGGGTCAAGCACCAAAGCTGCCCATAGTCTGGCGCAGGAACGGGTTGACTGCGACGACATCGATGGCGCTTAGGGCGCTCTCCTGCCTGTGGGCAGGCAGCCTGTCAAGGGGCAGCCCCTATAAGTGGTGCGCCTGTCTCCCCCGCTTCCTCCTCTACGGCGCTGTCAGGGCGCCCTGAGCCTAGTGAACGGAAGGTCGAACGATGAGCCCTCGCTGCCCTATGGGGTGCAGGTTTGGCCCCAAGCGCCTAACGGCGGCGGCAATAGCGCGTTCAGGTCAACGATGTTGATCACCTCGTCGGGGACTACGTCCCTTCGAACGCTGTAAAGCCCATCACCCGGGCTGGCGCCCCAGGCACCTAATGGCGGCGGCAGTAGCTTGTTCAGGTCAACGATGTTGACCACCTGGTCGTCGTCGAAGTCCGGCGGCCATTTGTCGTCGGCTT
>CAYFVS010000005.1:0-11308 GCA_964346565.1 uncultured candidatus Brocadiaceae bacterium
GAACCGGGTCTCCACCCGGATCGAACCGTCGGGACGGTACTTCCACATGGCAATCAGATTGGTCTCCTGCCAGGTGAACATCAGCGTGTAGCCCGGCAGCACCTTCGGCTCCGGCTCGCGCACGGTGCGGAGGGAGTCCACGCAGAAGGTCAGCCCCTGCTGCCGGGGGATCTGCACGCCGCCCAGCAGGACGTAGACGGGATCGAAGGCGTCCACCAGGTCGTCCGCCGCGAGCACGATGGAGGTGCCTTCGCTGGGCAAGGGGGCTCCGTAGCGCCCGGTGAAACGGACCCCGAACACGGGCATGTCCACCAGGTAGCGCTCGCCGTCGCCCACCACGCGCACGCGCGCCTGCCCTTCCGCCGGGACGGTCAGGTTGATCTTGCCGGGCTTCGCCATGCGAAGCATTCCTCTGCGAAAAGCCACCTGGCCCGCTTGCGCCTGGATGCGGCTGCTGCGGAAGATCAGGTCGCAGTGCGCCGTCAAGGTGCGCCACCCGGCGGCCTCGGCGAGCAGCCGGGAGACCAGCTCGCTTGTGTCCGGTGGCTCGCTGAGCCGCCGTTGCGGCGGGGCTATCTGCTCCTCAGCGGCGCAGCCTGACAATGCCGAGGCGAGCACTAAAGACAGGACGGCAGGCACCAGAAGCAAGGCCCGGTGCTTCAGAAGGCTGCTGCACATGATCGTCCTCCCCTGCGTTCTTTCAGACCGGCTCGGGGCCGCTCTGGTCGTATATCCATCGGGTCGCCTCCGGGGGATAGCTCACCAGCTCCTCGGCGGCGAAGAACCTTGTGATCTCCCGGCGGGCGGTCTCCGCGCTGTCACTGCCATGCACCAGGTTGAAGCGGTTGCTCAGGGCGTAGTCGCCGCGTATGGTGCCCGGCGCGGAGTCCGAACCGAACGTCTGCCCCAGCATCCGCCGCACGACCGCCACGGCGTTCCTGCCCTCCAGCACCAGGGCCACCACCGGCCCTTCGCTCACGTAGCGGACCAGCGGCTCGTAGAACTCCTTGCCCCGGTGTGCGGCGTAGTGGTCCCGCACGAACTCCTCCTCCAGACTGAGCATCTTCAGCCCCAGGATGCTGAACCCCTTCCTCTCGAAGCGCGAGATGATCTCGCCCACCAGGCGGCGTCTGACGGCGTCCGGCTTCATGAAGACGAGCGTCCGCTCCATGGGGCCCATTCACCTCCTCGGGTTGTCCAGCTTCTCCCGGTAAGCGCGCCTTACCTGCGCCAGGAACTCGCGCTGCCTCGGCTGCCGGTAGTCGGGGTAGGTCCACTCCCACGGCTCGAAGCCGCCGTCCCGCCAGCGCAGCGTCACTTCGGCGTAGATGCCCCCGCCCAAGCATATCCTGTGGGCGTAATCCTTTGTGGTTGCCAGCACCAGCTTCGAGAGGCCCACGTAGCCGGGGTCCAGATTCACCGGTCGCTCCAGGCCGGCCTCCAGCCGGCGGGCCAGTTCCTTCTCCAGGCGGTTGGTGGTGTGCTTGACCGCCACCAGGTTGTCGGCGGCGATCAGCTCATCGAAGCTGAATATCTGCCGCAGCAAGCCCTCGCCCATCTCCTCGGCGTAGTAGTCCGTCTGGTCGAAAGGCCAGGTGTCGCTGGCCAGGTCAATGAGTCCGAACGATCTCTCCAGGCGATCGCGCGCCGCCGCCAGCCATCGGGGCCGGCCGGCCAGGACCGCACAGATCAGGTTCACCGGCCGGGGTGTCTGTGCTTCGCCCATGCTACTGCCCCCCTTCGGAGGCGGCCATGCCGAGCCGGCGGCGCACGGCGTCCACCGCCTGGTCGGGCCGCACGTCGGCGCGCGAGCCGTCGCGGCAGTCCTGCAGCTCCAGCTCACCGCTGTCCAGGTAGCGCCGGCCGATCACGACCCGGACGGGGAACCCTATCAGGTCGGCGTCGTTGAACTTGACCCCGGACCGGTCCGGCCTGTCGTCCAGCAGCACGTCCACCCCGTCCCGCCCCAGGCGGCGGTAGACATCCTCAGCCGCGTCTCTGATCTGTTCGTCGCTCGTGTCCAGCGGCATGACCACGGCCTGGTAGGGGGCCAGTTCCGGGGGCCAGCGCGCGCCCTTCTCGGTCCCCGTCTGCTCGACCAGCGCGGCCACGATGCGGTTCACGCCGATGCCGTAGCAGCCCATCACGCAGGGGCGGTTCTCGCCTTCGGCGTCCATGAAGGTCGCGCCGAGCGGGGCGCTGTAGGCGGTGCCCAGCTTGAAGATATGGCCCACCTCGACGCCCTCGCCCATGGCGATGGGCCGGGCGCAGTTGGGGCACCGGTCGCCCGGGGCAGCGTAGCGCAGGTCGCCGGTCCGCTCCACGCTGAAGTCCCGCCCCGGCACCACGCCCGCCAGGTGCGCGTCCGCCTTGTTGGCGCCGGTGACGGCCTGCGGCATGGCGGCTGCAGCGTGATCCACCGCCAGCTCCACCGCCTCCAGCCCGACCGGTCCGGCGAAGCCAACCGGCGCGCCGGTCACCTCCTCAATCACGCGGGCCTCCGCCAACTGCAGCGTGGAGGCGCCCAGGGCCCTGCGGACCTTGGCCTCGTTCACCTCGTGGTCGCCGCGCACCAGCACCGCCACCGGGCGGGCGTCCGCGACGTAGATGATGGTTTTGATGAGTTCCCTCGGCTCGACGCCGAGGAGACGGGTCACCGCCTCGACGGTCGTCCGCCCCGGCGTGTCAACTTCCCGCGGCGGCAGCCCCTCCGGCGGCTTCTCCTCGGCGCGGCCCTCCGGCGGCGGCACGGCTGCGCGCTCAACGTTAGCCGCGTAGGCGCAGCCGGAGCAACGCACGAACCGGTCCGCCCCGATGGCACAGGGAGCGATGAACTCGTGGCACTGCTCCCCGCCCATCACGCCCGGTTCGGCCTCCACCATCAGCACTTCGAGTCCGCAGCGGCGGAAGATGCGCTCGTAGACATCCCGCATCTGCTCATAGGAGGCGTCCAGCCCCTCCTGGTCCGCGCTGAAGCTGTAGGCATCCTTCATGATGAACTCGCGCGTGCGCAAGGGGCCGAACCGGGGACGCTCCTCGTCGCGGAACTTGGTCTGAATCTGATAGAGTACCAAAGGGAGCCGGCGGTAGCTGCTGACCTCGTCGCCCACCAGTCGCGTGAACACCTCCTCGTGGGTCGGGGCGAGCACGTGGTCCCGGCCGTGGCGGTCGCTCAGACTGAACACGTCCTGCCCGAACGCCTCCGCCCGGCCGCTGCGCTCGAGCGTCTCGGAGCTGAGAAGCGCCGGCATGAGCACCTCCAGCGCGCCCACGCGCTCCATCTCCTCGCGCACGATGCCCATCACCTTCTGCAGGACGCGCAGACCCAGCGGCAGGTAGCAGTACGCGCCGCTGCCGACGCGGCGCAACATGCCAGCGCGCAGCAGCAGACGGTGGCTCAACGCCACCGCCTCCGCCGGGCTCTCGCGCAACGTGGGTATGAAGGCGCGGGACCAGCGCATGAGGGGCTCTCCCCCGGTGGAGCAGGGACGAGTGGCAACCGGCACGCTCCCAAATGCCGGGGCAGAGGCATTATAGAACCGCCGACCCGGCCCTTCAACCACGCGGCTCCCTCGCCGCCTTGACGGGCAACCGAGCCTGCGGTACAGTCCCCCGGACCGATCTCCGTTGCCCTCAGGGAGCCGCCGATGCGCCGCCTGCTGTTGACCCTCGAATACGACGGCACGGACTTCAACGGATGGCAGCTCCAGGCCGAGGGCCGGACCGTGCAGGGCGCCCTGGAAGAGGCTGTCCGGCGCATCACCGGCGAGCGGGTGCGCGTCTGCGGCGCCGGGCGCACCGACGCCGGGGTCCACGCCGAGGGGCAGACGGCCCACTTCGACACGGAGTCCGACCTGGAACCGGCCCGCATTAAAGGCGCCCTGAACCACTACCTGCCGCAAGATGTCTCGGTGCTGGACTGCCGGCAGGTGCCCCACCAGTTCGACGCGCAGAGATCGGCGACCTCGAAGCTCTACCGCTATCGCATCCTTACCAGCGGGCCCAGGCGGCCCCTGCGGGAACGCTACGTGTTGCGGCGCTGGCAGCCGCTGGACGCGGAGGCGATGGCCCGCTGCGCGGCGTTGCTGGAAGGAGAACACGACTTCACCAGCTTCGCCAGCGAACACGCCACCGTGCAGAGCTGCGTCCGGCGGGTGGTGCGCAGTGAACTGGTGGAGAGCGGGGACGAGCTGCACTACTTCATCGAGGGCGACGGCTTCCTCTACAACATGGTGCGCGTCATCGTGGGCACGCTCATCGAAGTGGGCCGGGGGCAGATGGGAGAGGAGGAGTTCGCCGACGCCCTGGCGGCGCGTGACCGCACGGCCGCCGGGCCCACGGCGGCCGCCCGGGGACTGACACTGGTGCGCGTCAACTACCCGGACGACCCGCGCGGGGGCGACTGGAGGTGAGCCTCAGAGCAGGCCCATCAACTTGCGCAGAGCCCATTCCCCCGCCAGCAGGGCTGCCAGCAACGCCAGGACCAGCGGCCTGGCCCACGCCGGTCGCAGCGGGCCCCGCTCGATGACCGTCTCCGCGCGGTCCGGCACCAGCCCCGCCAGCCGACCGGCCCGCGCCGGCTCCAGGTACTGCCCCCCACTCAGCCGCGCCACACGCCCCATCGCGGCCCTGTCCATCCGTACGTCGGCAAACTCGGCCTCCGGCCGCCTGACCCGGAAGGGCTCCGCCACGCGCAGCCCTTCCGGCCCCTCATAGACCACCACGAACTGGCCGAATCCCTGCGGGTAGAGCACCCCCTCATAGATGCCCGGCTCCTCGGCCCGGCGCAGGGCGACCTGCGCCACCGGCTGGCCGCTATGCTCGACCGTCACTCGGACGCTCTGGTCCTCCACCGGGCGGAGTTCCTCGTCGCGCACGCGCGCCCGGACGGTCACCGGCTCGCCCGGCTCGTATTCGGAACGCTCCAGGAGGAGAACAGCCCGCCCCGCCCGCGCCCCCAGGGCACCCCGCGCGCAGTAGCGAACGGCTGACAGCCAGAAGCGCTCGTAGGGCTCGGCGCCGAGCCGACGCCACCGCCACGTCTCCGGCGATCCGCAGTAGAACACGCGCCCCAGCCCGTAGGGCTGCACCGCCAGCAGTACTGCCTCCCCATCTGGACCGGTGCAGCGCAGCAGCGGCGCGGCGCCGGCCTTCGGCCTCGCCGCCGGTAGAACCCAGTAGCGCGGCGGCACGTCGCGCCAGAATGCGGCGGCGTCCTGCTGGCCCGCCGCCCCGTCCAGCACGGGATGGACCGCGCCGGGGACGCGCTCGACCGGACGGGCGACCGTGTACGGCCCCCCGCCGCCCACCATGCCCCGCGCAGCCGCCGTGTCCGGCACCACGGGCAGCAGCTTCCGCAGGGCGTCCATCCGGGGGTCGAGGACCTGTTCGGGTGTGTGCGTCGGGCCGGCGATGAAGACCAGTCCGGCGCCCTCCTCGTCCACCAGTCGGGCCAGGGCCTGCGTCCACTCCTGGGTCAGCACCCCCGGCCCAGCGTCGCAGAGCATGACCACCGCGTAGGCCGGCAGTGCCTCGGCCGGCGGCGCAGGACCGGCGGGCATCGCGTCCACGTCGAACTCCCGGCTGCGCTCCAGCAGCGGCGCCAGGAACCGGTACTCCCGCGAGGGTCCGCCTGCGAGGAACAGCACGCGGAGCGGCTCCTCCTTGACGGTGACCCGGCGCGAGGCGGAGTTGTCATCCGCGGTGCGCTCGCCGGCCAGCGGCTCGATGCGGACGACGTAGTCCACGGGACCGGCGCGCTCAGGCGCGTGGGTCAGGTCCACCTGCTGGAAGCCCCCGTCCGAGAGGGTCAGCTTCCGGAGCAGCACCTCCCGCCCGGCTTCCTGCCCCGGTTCGCGGGCAGTCAGGACGACTTCGACTTGCCGCCCGGCGTAGCCCTGCGCCCGGACCAGGGCGGTCATGCGCAGGGGCTGGTCGCGGAATGCGTAGTCGTTCGAGACGAGCTGGTCCAGGGCGACGTTCCGGGGCGCCTCCTCCCGGCCCAGGCCGACCAGGTGGACCGGCACGCCCGCCCGACCCGCCCGGCGAGCCGCCTCAGCCGGGTCGCCCTCGGCCGTCTGTCGCCCGTCGGAGAGCACGACCAGCGCCGCCAGCCGTTCCGGCCGCTGCAGCGCCCCGGAAACCGCTCCCGCCAGGTCGGTTCTCTGCTCCGTCGCCTCCCATTCGGGGAGCGAGACTTGTGCGGCGCCACGATCCATCTCGAGCAGGCGCCCGGACTGCTCCCCGAACGCGCGCAACTCGACCCGGTTGGCCGCAGCGAGTGGCAACAGAACGCCCGCTTCGCCGCTGAGCAACGCCCTGAGCGCCTCATGGCGGGTGCGCCCGCCGGCGGCGTCCGGGACCGTCATGCTGGCCGACCTGTCCGCCAGGACGACGACGCGGCCGGGCAGCGTGCGCTCGATGTCGCGGGCCACCGAGGGCCGCAGCAGGATGAGCGCCATGGCCACGAGCACAGCCATCCTCAGCCCGCAGGCGACCCACCGGCGCCGCCCCGCCCGCTCGCGTCGGTAGAGGAGAAGGACGCCGGCGAGAACCGCCATCGCCGCCACCAGGCACAGCAGCGCCACGGCCCCTTCCGGCAGCCCCGCCCACACGAACCGCAGCCGCAGCCGGTCCCCCGGCAGGGCGGCGGCCAGAAGCGCTGCCACGCCGCTCACGGCCTGCCTCCTTCCCATTCGGCTGCGCCGCGGGGGTTGCTGAAGACGTAGGCCAACACGCTCTCCCCCACCAGCGCCAGCGCCGTCAGCGCGGCCAGCAGCGGCCACAGGCGCGCCGCGCGCTCCTCGGCGCCCTCGGGCTGAGCGGCGTCGAAAGAGACCACGCGCAGGCGCCCGCCACGCGCAACCCGGCGCAGCACAGCGCGGCCCGGCCTCTCCAGCCGCCGCTCGGAGTTCGGCATGTCAACGGCGAAGAACACGTCCTCCTGCCCCGGACCCGGCAGGCGCAGCCGGCCGACGCCGGCGCGCAGCAGCGGGCTGCTCGTCCAGCGGAGCCCCTGCCCGCGCGGGAGCGGTTCCGGCCGCACGGTCTCCGGTTCTTCACCGCCCGGCGGATGGAGCACAGCCGCGCCCGCCTGGCCCCCGCCCACGGGATAGCTCAGCGGGCGGCCGGCGGTCACGTTCAGCTCCGGCCGGGCGACCGGGCCGTGTTCCACCAGGTAGAGCATCAGCGCGACGTAGCCGGCCCTGCCCAGTTCCGAGCGGGGCCAGTCGTGCCACGCGTCGTCCGCGCTCGTGGGGAACAAGACCGCCAGCCCGTCCCCGCGCTCGGCGGCCACCATGGCCGGTGAGGAATTCGCATCCTCGAAGCGCATCGGCACGCTCGCGCCCGCCAGCGGCTCGACCCGGCGGAAGCGACGGAACTGCGCCGCGCCGAAGAGCCGCTCCCATCCCGCGAACGGGGCGAGCAGGGGGTCCTCTGATGCGAACTGCCCCAGCCCCACCCCGCCGTCGGCTGACGGAGCCGTCGCTTCCCCAATGCGGACGGGCACCAGACCGCCCTCCCCGGCCAGCGCCGAACCGTTCCACGCAACGGAATCAGCCTGCGGCCCCAGGAAGGCAATCACCCGACCCCCGTCCGCCACGTATGCAGCCAGGTCCTCCCCCCACAGCGCAGGGTCGCGCACGTCGCACAGAAACACGGCCGCGTAACCACCCAGGTCCGCCGGCGGCAGGCCACTCGCGGGGCGCACGTCCGGCCGCAGTCCCGGCCCGGCCGCCGGGCGGAGCGCCGCCCGCACGTACCGCCCCGAGTCCGGCCTCCCCTCCACCACCAGCACGGGCACCTCCGCCACCGACCGGAACGCCAGGAAGCGCCGGTCATCCGGCGGGAAGGCGTCCTCTCCACGGAGGGCGAGTCCCAGCACGTGGCTGCCGGGCGCAGGAACCTCGACGGAAATGGGAACCGTGCGGCTCTGCCCCGGCGGGATCCGGGGATGCGCCACAGGCGCCAGGTCCGCCCCGTCCAGCCGCACCCCCAGTTGCCCCGCTGACAGCGCGTCGGGCCCATCGCTGGTCAGGACGGCACGGAAGACGGCGCGCGAGCCGGCGTAAACGAACCGCCCCTCGCCCTCGACGCGCGCGATCGCCGCGCCGGGCGTGCCCTCCTCACCTACGTCCACGATCCAGACCGGCCCGCGCTCCTGGAGGTCGGACAGCGCCTGCCTCACGCCGGGACGCACCTCCTCCCTGCCCCAGTCGGCGGCGCGGAGGTCGGTGACCACGTGGAAGCGCACACGCTCCGCGCCGGCCTCCACGGACGTCTGTGCGAGCCGCCCCAGCTCCCGCTCCGGTTCGAACGGGGCCGCGTGGGGCGAAGCGCCGTCCAGGACGGCGGCCAGTTGCTCCAGGGGAGCCTCCTCCATGCGACCGGAGAAGATGGGCTCTGCGCGTCCGCTGAGCACGAGCGTCATGGCGGCCGCCGGTCCGCTGAGCCGCTCGGCCAGTGCGCGGACGTAGGCGGTGGCGCGCTCGAATGCGCTCGACTCCCCCGGCCGGTGTTCCATGCTGGCGCTGGCGTCAACCAGGACGAGTACGTCGGTGCCCTGCTCGATGCCCGCCGCCCCCGGCAGGACTCCGGTCAGCGTGGGCCGGCTGAACAGCAGCACCAGCAGCACTACCGCCGCCACTCGCAGGGCGAGCAGCAGCAGGTAGCGCCACCGGATGCTCCGCCGGGAGGTCCGCTCGGCCCGGAGCAGGTGCTGCATGGCGGCCCAGGGGACGGTGCGGTAGCGCCTTCGGAACAGCAGGTGGATCACTACCGGCACCACCGCGACGGGCAGCGCCCACAGGAACCCCGGCGCGGCGAACTCAATCATGGCCGCCTCCGTGCACCAGCTCCAGAACATCGTCCAGCCGCGGCGCCACACGGTCCCAGCCGAACCGGCGGAACTCCCCCCGCAGGTCCACCGCCCGGGCCTGCTCCGGATGCTCCGTCCAGCGCGCCAGCCGCCGGTAGAGGTCGTCCGCGTCCTCGTACAGGCACGTCCCATGCCACTGGGGCGGCACCAGCTCGGGGTAGCTCAACCGGTCCGGCAGCAGGGGCGCGCAGCCCGCATAGGCCGCCTCGACCATCGAGATACCGAAGAACTCCTGCCGCGCCGTAGAAACGACCACGTCGCTGCTGAGCAGCACGCGGCAGTACTGCTCCCGGCCCTCAAGGTAGCCCCACTGGTCAATCCGGCCCGCCAGCTCGCGCCCCATCCGCTCGAACACGACAGGCGAGTCGCGGAACTCCTGCCCCGTGACCGCCAGGCGGAACTCATGGCCCGCACGGGCCAGCTCACGCAGCACCTCGAAGAACGCCTCCGGCCCCTTGTCGTACTCCCAGCGGTGGTTCCACAGGATGGTCAGCGGCCCTGCGCGCCGCGGGGCCTCCTCGCGCTGCCGGTCAATCGAGGCCAGGTCAACGCCGACGGGCACCACCTCGCTGCGGGAGCGAATGCGCTCCGGAGCCCACTCAGGGACGAAGTCGGGCATGAGCCCCAGCAGCTCGGCCGCCCCGGCCAGGAAGCTGTCCATGTGGTAGCGCGAGTTGAACAACACCCGGTCGGCGGCCAGACAGGTGGTCAGGTTGGTGAACCCGAACTGGTAGTCGCGCTCGTCCTCCGACGGCAGCGGGTAGGTGATCTGGTTCTCGTGGAAGTAGGCCACCAGGGGAACGCCGCGCAACGCGTCGGGGGCCAGCGCGCGCAAGGTGGCCAGGTCCAGGTAGTCACTGACCAACACCAGGTCGAACTCGCCCGCCCACGCGCGGACCGGCTCGCTCATATGGACGGCCGCCCCCCTCATGCGCCACTTCCACTTGCGGGCGGGCATGGTGAGCAGTTCCAGGTCGTGGCGGGCGGCGCGGCGGTAGCCGTCCAGGAAAGCCCGGTGTGAGCCGCCGTAGTAGGGCTCGAGCGCCAGGATGCGCAGGGGCATTTGCGGCCCTCCACCGCCGGGGCAGGTGCGCCGCGGGGGGCAGCGCGGCTCGCCGTGGCATTGTAGGAGAGGCCCCTGCGGCCCGCAAGTCGGACCCCCCGTTGACCGGCACGGGCAGACGGCCCTATACTGCCCGCCGAGATGCCCGACAGCCATCCCTCACGTGCCGACGAACGCCACCCGCGGGAGGTGCTGAGAGAGCACGGCATCTGGGCCAGCCGCTCGCTGGGGCAGAACTTCCTGACGGACCCGGCAGCGATGGACCGCCTGGTGGAAGCTGCATCGGTCGCACGGGACGAGGTGGTGCTGGAGGTGGGCACGGGCCTGGGGCGACTGGCCGCCCGGCTGGCCGCCAGCGCGCTGCACGTGGTGACGGTGGAGATAGACGAGCGCCTGCACGAGATCGCCGCGGCGCACCTGGCCCCCTTCCCCAACGTCACGGCCCTGCGTTGCGACTTCCTTGAGTCGAAGCATCACATCAACCCCGCCGTGGAGCGCGCGGTCACCGAGGCCCTGAAGGAGAGCCGACAGCCGCTGAAGGTGGTCAGCAACCTGCCCTACGGCATAAGCTCCCCGGCGGTGGTCAACCTGCTGGAGTGGCCGGTGGCGCCAGAGCGGATGGTGCTCACCGTCCAGCAGGAGGTGGCCAAGCGGATGAGCGCGCGGCCGGGGACCTCCAGATACGGCCCGCTGACGGTTTACGTTGACCACTGGGCGACCGTCGAGGAGCTGTTCCGCCTGCCGCCGAACGCCTTCTGGCCGCAGCCGTCGGTCTGGTCGGCAGCGCTTCGGCTGACGAGGCGCGAGGGCCGGACGAAGGACCGGCGCTACCAGCGGTTTGCGGAGACCGTCCGCGTGCTGTTCACCATGCGGCGGAAGACGGTGGCCCGGGCCCTGCGCACGGCGTGGGACCACGAGACGGCCCTGAGGATCATCGGTGAGGTGGGGCTGGAGGAACGGATGCGCGTGGAGGAGCTGACGCCTGAGCAGTTCGCCGCCGTAGCCGCGGCGACTCCGGAGCCGCCGTCCCTATGAGAAGCACAGCGGACACGCGGAAGCCAGCCTGCCTTCGGTGGGGCGGCCGCGTCCCTCCAACGCAGTGCATGAGGGTTGCTTAGATGAGGGGCGGTTCCTCTTCGGGCAGGTCGGTCTCCTCCTCTTCGTCTTCCTCGGGCACGTAGAAGTCGGTGCCGGGCATCTCCTCCGGCTGCTCCGGCCGGAGTTCGTGTTCCTCGACCTCGAGTTCGTCCTCCTCGGGCCCGGTGGCGGCCTCCACCAGGTCGGTCAACTCGTCTTCGAGGGCTTCCTCCTCTGCCAGTTGCCTGGCCTCCTCCTCCCACGCCTCGAAGCCGGACACCTCTTCCTTC
>CAYFVS010000006.1:0-2433 GCA_964346565.1 uncultured candidatus Brocadiaceae bacterium
CGGCGAGGACGAGCGCGTCCCGACGGTCCCCTTCGTGGCAGCGAGCCGGCTCATGGCGGAGGGCGTCGGCTTCGGCGGTGAGGGCGACCTGATCGCCGCGGCCGGCACGGCCTTCCTGCACAGGCTACAGCCGCCCGCCAGCTTCACCGAGGTGTTCACCGTGGACTTCGGCGGGAACGGGCTGCTGGTGAGCCACATGGGCGAGGCCAACGTGGCCATGGCCCGCCGCGACCGGAAGGCGCCGCTGGTCAGGCGGCGGCCTATCACTCCGACCCGCCGGGGGCAACTGGTGCTGGCTACCTCCTTCGAGCCGGGCCCGGCCACGCTGTGCGCGCTGACCCTGGGGCCCGCCCAGCGATGGAGGCTGGTGGTGAGCCCGTGCGCGGTGGCGGATTACGCGTCGCACAACCTGGCGGTTCCCCACAGCAGGCTGACCGTCGAGGGCGACCTCCGTGAGGTGCTCAGCGCGTACGCCTCCGCCGGGGGGCCTCACCATGCGGCGCTGTGCTTCGGGGACGCCCGCCGCCGCCTCCGGAAGGCGGCTCGGCTGCTGGATGCCGACTACTGCGAGGTATGACGTGCTGCTCGGGCTCGATCTCGGCACGACCAACGTAAAGGTCCTCCTCGTGGCGCCGCGCGGCCGGGTCATGGCGCGCGGCTCTGCGCCGGTCTCGCTCGTGCACGTGGGTGAGGCGGGCGTTGAGCAGGACGTCGAGGAGATCTGGGAAGCCACCCTTAACGCCGTGCGAGAGGCAGGAGAGCAAGCCGACCTGAGGGCCGTGGAGGCCGTTGGAGTCTCCGCCCAGGGCGGCGCGATGCAGGTTCTGGACGGCGGCGACTGCCCCGTGGGGCCGGTTATCAGTTGGCTCGACGGCCGGGCCCGTCGGTGGGCGGCGGCCCTCACGGACGAACTGGGCGCCGATTGGTTCGCCGAGCGGATCGGACACGGCGGCGCCGGGTTGGCTGCCGCTCAGGTCTTGCGCCTTCGCGAGGAGGCGCCGGGCCGGCTTGAGCCGCCGCACAGGATCGGCTTCGTGGGCGACGTCACCGTGGGCCGGCTCTGCGGGCGCCGGGCGCACGATGGCACGTCGCTTTCCCTCTGCCTGCTGTACAACCCTCGGCTGCGCCGCGCGGACCCCGACCTGTTGGACCGTCTGGACCTTGACGAGGAACGCCTGCCCGACCTGCTGACTGCGCACGAGCCGGCCGGCAAGTTGCTGCCGGAAGTCGCACGGCAGACCGGACTGCCGGCCGGCGTGCCCGTGTCGCCTGCCGTGCACGACCAGTACGCGGCTGCGCTGGGCTGTGGAGCCGTTCGGGCGGGGGATACCATGATTGGCGCAGGCACGGCCTGGGTGCTGCTCGCCGTTCTGGCGCGTTTCACCCCTCCCGTCATGCCGTCCGCATTCGTCTGCACGCACGTGGTGGAGGGCCTCTACGGGCAGATCCTGTCGCTTGTCAACGGGGGTTCTTCATTCGATTGGGCGTTGAGGACGCTGGGGCTGGCGGAACTCCTGCCGGAGCAGATTGACGCCCTGCTGAAGGAGGCGCCGCCGGGCGCGGACGGCGTGCGGTTTCGCCCGCTGCTCGCGCCGGGCGGAGGTGCGGGTCTTGCACCCCGAATGGCGGGACGGTTCGACGGGCTGCGCCTGCGCCACGAGCGCCGGCACCTGCTCCGGGCCGTGGAGGAGGGGCTGGCCTGCGAGCTGGGGCGCTACCTGGGTTTCCTCACCGACTCGGGCGGCGACGTAGACCGCCTGATCCTGACCGGCGGGGCCGCAGGCAGTGCCATCGCTGCGCAGATCCTGGCCGACGTCGCGGGGCTGGCCGTGGACCGCGTTGTGGAGCCGGACACCAGCGCCTTCGGCGCCGCCGTGCTCGCGCGCAGGCTGACCGAACCCGGTGCAGACCTCGCCGAGCTTTCGCTCGAAATGGAGCCCGAACGCCGGCGCACGACGCCCGGGGCGAATGCCGACCTGTATCGGGCGCTGCTGCGGGAGTACCTGGACGGGCTGCCCACCCTTCGGGAGAGCGAGGGTTGATGGGATCGGAACCGCTTCACCATGTCTGGGACTACACGGAACGCGACCGCGAGTTCTGGGCGGAACACATCGAGGACTGGCTGCCCGCCAGCATCGTGGACGCGCACGTCCACGTTGCTGACCCGAACGACCGGCGCGAGCCAATGACGGAGGAGATGCGCCGGCAGTACTGGGTCAACGAGGTAAGCGATCCGATGCCGGCCGAGGTCGCCGCGCGCTGCATCCGCACGCTCTTCCCCGGCCGGGAGGTGGCCTGCGTCGCCATGGGGCCGCCGAGCCTGGCGTTCGACATCGAGGCGGCGAACGAGTACACCCGCGCCGAGTGCCTCCGGCGCGGCTGGCACGCCCTGACGGTGCTTCTGCCGCAGTGGGACGCCGGGCGCATCGAGGA
>CAYFVS010000007.1:0-14984 GCA_964346565.1 uncultured candidatus Brocadiaceae bacterium
ACTTCGAAGGGAGAGAAGAGCAGATTCGTGTCCCGGTTCGGGCGCTGGCACCCCCTTTTACCTGCAGAGGGAGGCGCACGCCGGCACTCGATGTCACACTTCGGGGGCGCTTCCCGTAGGTAATCAGTAGAGGCCCGGTCGGACGACAGGAGAGGACGACAAGGTATGAACGCCCACCAGGACGTGCTCGCTTCCCTCGACATCCGCCGCGTGGCCGAAGCACTTGGGCTTGAAGTGCACGAAGCGGGCGCCTGCTTCTACTGCCGCTGCCCGGTTACGGCCCACGAGCATGATGGCAGCAGGCCCCGCTGCCAGCTCGGCGGCGAGGAGGACCACCTGTGGCACTGCCACAAGTGCGGTCAGGGCGGCGACGCGGTCGGACTTGTCAAAGCCGTCCGGGGCTGCGATGCGGCCGTGGCGTTCACCTGGCTGAGGCAGCGGGGCTTCCTGCCCGACCGCTCCGGTCGCGCCGCCGGGGCCGACCGAGCACCAGACGGGCCGCTTCACGAGCTCGCTATGCGGCGGGACTGGGCCGTCGAAGCGTTGGAGGCGCTGGGAGCTGTCGAGCACCAGCAGAACGGCCGGCCCGCCGAAGTACGTTTCCCGATGCGCGATGCCGACGGCGAGGTCACGGGATGGCGACGCCGCCGGGCCGACAATCAGCCCTTCGGCGAGGCCGGCAAGTGCCTGACGCGGAAAGGCGACAAGAACGGCCTCATCTGCCCGTGGCCCCTGCCCGATCCAGAACACGATCCGGTTCTCGTCGTGGAAGGCGAGGCGGACGCGGTTGCCGCGCTCAGCGCGCTGGCCGGCATCCCAGTCGCGGCCACGCCCGGCGCCAATCCCGGCAAGGACTGCCTCAAGTATCTCCAAACACTGCTGCCCGGCCGGTCGGTCGTCCTCGCGCCTCACCCGGACGGCAGCGGCGCCGACTGGCGCAACCGCACGGGACGCGCACTTCAGAACGTCCAATGCGATGTGCGCTACGTCCCGCCCGAGGGCGGGGACCCGCTGGGGGCGTTGCTGCTCAAGCTGGCCGGCGAGCGCCGATGGCAAGGCAGCGCCTCCGAGCTGCTCGATACGCTCGAGGGCATGCTGGAGGACGAGTGCGGCCCCAATAGAGCAACCAAAATCATGCGGGGGAAACGGTGGCCATCCGCCCCGCACGTCCTGGGGGCGCGCCTGCAGCGCCTCGTCCCGCAGCTAGAAGCCGCCGGCATCGCCGCGAGGCGGGGCCGCAGTGGATCGAGCGGCAGGGCCTGGATACTCGAGCCGGAGGTGCTTTCCTGGACCTGCTGGCCAGCCTGCGAGTCAAACCGGCCTACCTTGAGCTGTTCCGCAGGATCGTACTGGACGCTTGGGAGAAGCGGCATCAGCTTGCGGCAGACGAGATCAAGCGGCGGCAGGAGGAGGTGGCTCGCCTGACGGCACGGAAGGAAAAGCTCCTCGATCTACTGCTCTCCGAGACCATAGACGAGCAGACGTACCGTGCCCGTGCGGGCAAGATCGAGACCCAGCTTGCGCTGGCGAAGATCGGTCAGCGCGCGACCGAGTCGGAGAGCCTGGACCTGGAGGCCGTACTGAAGTTCGCGGGCAGGCTGCTCGGCGATCCGGCCGAGATGTGGCGGCTGGGCAACCTGGAGCAGCGCCAGCGGCTGCAGCGGTTGCTCTTCCCCGAGGGCGTGACGTGGTCGGACGGGCGAGCTAAAACCGTCGTAACGTGTAGAGTCGTCGAGTACTTACGGGGAGCGGGGGCGCCCGAAAAAGAGATGGTACCCCGTGCAGGATTCAAACCTGCGGCCTCTGGCTCCGGAGGCCAGCGCTCTATTCGCTGAGCTAACGGGGCACCGCCAAGCGCCCATTATACGCCGCCGCGGCGGGATATCAAAACGCGCGCCGTCCGGTGCGTTTGAGCGCCGCCGCAGGCGGCCTATAATGGAGGGTTCGCCGCCTGCTTGATCATCCGAACGGAGGCCAGCGATGGCCATCGAGGTGCTGTTCTTCGACGTGGGCAACACGCTCATCTACCCCGATCCGCCCGTGGGCGAGGTATACGCGGATGCGCTGCGCGAGGCGGGCTTCGACGGGGAGCCGGCGGACGTGGAGCGGCGGTTCAACGAGGCGTGGCGGCGTCTTCGGGAAGAGCGCGATGCCGACTCGCTCGAATACGGCCGCACCGAGCAGGAGGCCCTCCGCTGGTGGCGCCGCGTGGTGGCGGCCAGCTTCGAGCCGTTCGGGCAGCCGACGGACTTCGAACGCACCTTCCGGGGGCTCTACGATTACTTCGCCTCGGGCCGAGCGTGGGGCATCTACGAGGACGCCGTGCCAACCGTGGAGCAGATGAAGCGCCGCGGCAAGCAGGTGGGCGTCATCAGCAACTGGGACGTGCGCCTGGAAGAGGTCCTGAGGGCGCTGGGGCTGTGGGAGCTGTTCGACTGCGTGGTCGTTTCCGCCCTGGTGGGCGCGGAGAAGCCCGCCCCGGCCATCTTCCAGCACGCCCTGCGGCAGTGTGACTGCCCCCCGGGGAGGGCCTTGCACGTGGGCGACAGCTACGAGGAAGATGTGCTGGGGGCTCGGCGCGCCGGGCTGGAGGCGCTGTGGCTGTGCAGAGACGGCGCGGCGGACGACCCCCACGTGATACGGAGCCTGAGCGAGGTGCTCGATCGAGTCCCCTGAGGGCGGCCCGTCACGAAGATGCGGCAACCGGTTCGGGGGCGGGCTCCTGCTGGCCCTTCCTGGCGGCGAGGACTTCCTTCATAACCTCGATGGCCCGTTCGAGCTGCCGGTCGTGGAAAGGCTCCTTCGCTTCCTCGTCCCCGCCTTCGCTGGACGCCGGCGGCTCGGCCGTTTCCTCCTCGGCGTCCGGCGCCGCCTCTTCCGGTGCCTCCTGGGTGGATTGCTGCACTTCGTCCTCGGGGGGGAACGCCACTCTCTTCGACAGCGCCAGGGCCAGGTCGAGCAGTTCCTCGTCCTCCAGCTTAACCTCCACGTCCGGGGCAACGCCTTTCTTGGCGATCAGCGTGCCATTCGGCGTGTAGTAGTGCGCGATGGTCATCTTGAAGCCGTCCTCCCGCTTGCCCTCCTGCAAGGGGAAGATCTGCTGTACGGTGGCCTTGCCATGGGTCGGCTCTCCCACCAGGCGGGCCCTGTCGTTCTCGGCCAGGGCGGCGGCCACGATCTCGGCCGCGCTGGCGCTGTGCTGATGCACCAACACGACCAGGCTCAGGTTCGGGAAGACGTCCCCGGGCTGAGAGGTGTAGATCTCCTGGGGTCCCTTGCGACCCTTGATGCTGACGATGACACGGCTGTCGAGGAACAGGTTGGCCAGTTCGAGGGCGCTGCTGAGCAGTCCGCCGGGGTTGAACCGCAGGTCCAGGATGACGCCCTTCACGCCCTGCTCGCGCAGTTGCTGGAAGGCCTTCAGCAGCTCCTGGACGGTCCGCTCGTGGAAGTAGGCCACATAGATGTAGCCGATGCCCTGCTCGGCCTCCACCATCTCGACCACGCGCACCCCGGGCACCTTGATGATGTCGCGGGTTATGGTGATCTCCCTCTCCCGCAGCGGGTCACCCCTCAGAACGGTGATCTCCACGCGCGTGCCCGGCTCGCCGCGCAGCACGTCCACGGCATCATAGACGTTCTCGAAGTCCTTCGTCTCGATTACCTCCTCGCTGCCCTCCTGCCGTATGCGGACTATCATGTCCCCGGACAGGACGCCCTGCTCGAAGGCCGGAGTGCCAGGGATGGTCTGGGAGACGACGACAACCTGCTTGGCCGCGTCGTAGCTGATCTCGATCCCCAGGCCGCCGAACTCCCCCCGCGTGTCCGCCTCGAATTCCCGCATCAGCTCGGGGGGCATGTACGTGCTGTGCTCGTCCAGCTTGCCGAGCATGCCCTGGATGGCACCCACGACCAGCTTCCCCTGGTCCACGTAGTCGGGATACTCCTCCTCTATCTTGTGGAGCACCCGCGCCAGCGGCGCCGCGAACTCCGGCGGCAGTTCCCCCTCCTCTGTACCGGCGCTACCCCGCGCCACACCCACGGCCAGGCCCAGCACCAGGGCCGCAAGAACAAACAACCACAACCTTCTCTGTCTCATACCCTCACCTCGTCCCCGCGCACCCGGCGGCCACCGGGCCGGCAAGGAAGTCATCTCTGCTGAAAACGCCTCCATACCGATGGTACGAAGGGCAGACCCCGGGGTCAAGTCGGAACGACAGGCTTGAGGCGCGACGCCTGAGGAGACCCGTCACGGCCGAAGGCGAGCTGCCGGCAAGGGGCGGGACGTTGTTGCCGTACGTCACGTCCTCAGACGCCGCCGTGGCTCGAGGTCTATCTTCAGGGCCAGGAACTGCAGCAGGTCACGCAGGCTCAGGATGCCCACCGGCCGGCCGTCCTCGACCACCACAGCTCGGTTCTGCTCCCGGTCACGCAGGTGGCCCAGAGCGTCTACGGCGTCAGTCTCGGGACGGAGGGTCATCCCCTCTTCAAGCTCCTGCATCAGCTGCTCGATGTGCGTCTCACTCCACTGGTCGCTGTCCACCTCCCGGGGCGCGCGTGCGCTGATCACACCCAGCAGCCGCCCGTCTTCGTCCACCACGGGGTAGTAGGAGAAGCGGTGATGGAACACGTAGTTGTCGACGAACTGCTGCACGTCCATGTCCCGCGGCACCGTGACCAGATTGGTGGTCATGAAGTCGCGGACCCGCTCGCCCTCCAGTTGCTGGCGCATGATGACCATCTGCAGGCTGCCCATGGCGGCCTGGCGCAGGAAGAAGCCCAGGATCAGCGCCCAGACGCCGACCAGGACGTATCCGCTGAACAGCCCGAACAACCCCAGCACGATGAGCCCCGTGCCGAAGAACGTACCCACCCCCGCCGCCACGCGCGTCGAGCTGCGCAGGTCCCCCGTCACACCCCACAGAATGCTGCGCAGCACCCGCCCCCCGTCCAGCGGGAAGGCGGGCAGGCTGTTGAAGCCCGCCAGGGCGAAGTTGATGAAGGAAAGGTACTGCAGCACGCTCTGCACCGTGTCCGCCCAACGCAGCGCAACGCCGACGATCCACAGGATCAGCAGTGCCCCCCCGATTGCCACGCTGGAGAGCGGCCCCACGACCGCCATCATGAACTCCCAGCCCGCCGTGGGCGGTTCGTCCCTCAGCTGGCTCACCCCGCCGAAGATGAACAGCGTGATCCCACCCACGGGTATGCCCAACTGCTGAGCCACCAGGCTGTGGCACAGCTCGTGGGCTATCAGGGAGGCAAACAGCCCGATCGTACCGATGCCCCCGAGCACCCAGTAGACGTAGGTCGGATACTGCTCCTCGCGGAGGGCCTGCGGGAAGTAGCCGGTGGCCAGGGTCGTCACCACCAGCGCCACGAGCAACAGCCAGGACAGATTGGCCTTGATGGGCAGGCCGAAGAGCCGGAACAGCGTGACTTCCTTGCCCAGAAATGGCATCTACGCCCCCTTGGCGTGTCGCAGCCGGTGCCCTCTTACCCCATTATGCCATGCGCTGCGCCGCCGTGCCAGAGCCCAGACCCCACGTGTTAATCGGACGGCGGGAAGGGAAGCGGCGCGACGGGAGCAGCTCGCCCCTGTCGCGCCGCGCGCGTCGTTCCCCCCGCGTCGGCCGGCTACTCGCCAAAGACGCGGGTGATGGACTTGCAGTAAATGCCCAGGATGTTGGTCTCCTCGGTATCCACGTGGTGGATCTTCGTGATGCCGCCGTCCTTCATGGCCGCTTCGATGGAAGCATCGCCCTTCGCCAGCAGGATGATGCCCTCCACGTAGGCCTCGCCCGTCTTGGCGGGCTTCACGGAGGGATCGCCGACAGCCACGGGGCTCTTGGTCATCATGACCGGCGCGAACACAGCCCCCTTCGGCATGCAGCAACCCGTCAGGACAACGGCGACGACCACCACCAGAACAACTGCGGCTAAGCGCTTCACCATAGCCTGCCCTCCTGCTGAACCAGAGGAAAAAGACAGCGGACCGGGACGTTGACCGCCCCGGGCCGACGCGTCATCAGATGGCTCATTGGATCACGCCCCGTTCGGTCCCTACCCCGTAGGCTATTCTACAATGCCTCCGTGCCCCCGCGTCAAGCTTGATTGTGCCGATGTCGTCAGGAGTTCCGTGCAAGAAGGCCTGCAGGGCACCGCGCGCGGTGCGCGAACGTGCCGATTGTGGCCGGACCGCCGGCTGTTGTCCCCGTCCCCACCCGGTGCTCTCGGGCGGAATGCTCCCCCTCACGTGTCCATCTATGGCCTCCAGAGGATTTCGTTTCGTCAGACGGCCTGACCAGCCCACCTGCGCGAAAAGCCTGACAGACGCCGGCAGGGGGCCTTCGGGCCGCTTCCCCGCTCTGTGAGTCAGGCGCCACAGAATGCAGTATAGCCGTGTACAAGCCGCTGTCAAGGGCTCGCCGTGCGTGCGAATCCGGTTTGGGGGTGCTTCCGCCCAGCCGTGATAGCGGGGAAACAGCAGCAGCCGGCGTCCTGCATGGGCGCGACCATGGCGCTCCGCGAAGGCGGGATGGACGTAGATCGCGGCGGTTATGAAGTGCGAATTCCGAAATCTGGCAAACGGCCTCCGCCCGCGGCGAGTCCACGGCGCCTCCGTTCGGGCAGACGCGCCCCTCACCCGGCGGTTCGGCCGTCGGGTGGACCGCTACTCCCCATGCGCCCGGATGGTGAAGCGCCCGAAGATGCCAAGCACCTGCAGGATCTCGTAGTCGGCGTAGTGAACGGTGCTCAGGTTCCCCTCGCGGGCGGCCGCAGCGATGCTGGCCTCATCCCAGGCGAAGTCCAGGCCCGTGAAGAACGGGTCACGGAAGTACACCGTGGAGGCGGCGCCCACCCGTCCGCCGGAAGGCGTGCCCTGCACGGGCACAGTCAACGGGGCGCGCACTTTCGAGAACAGGGCGTAAGCAGGTGGCCGCACAGGTGCCCGCCAGGTCGTGCAGCCGCACATCATCAGCACGCCGGCCAGCAACAGCGCCACAGCCCTGATGGTGTTTCGCTCATCCATGCCTTCGCTCCTCTCGGGGCCGTCAGCGGCCGTGCGCTATCACAGTGAACCGGGAGTACAGGCCCAGGATGCTGAAGAAGGAGTAGTCACAGTACTCTATGGTCACCAGGCCGCCGTCCTCAACGGCGGCCTCCAGGCTGCAATCACCCCACGCCACCAGACCCGCGGCGTTGTAGCTCGAAGCCTTTCCCTGCCGCAGCTCTCCCGGCTGCCCCGAGAACTGGGTGCTCAAGGGCGCCGCGATGTTGGTGAACGCCAACGCCACCGGCGGTCGCACGGGCGTCGTCGCGATGCCCGCGCAGCCGGACGAAACCAGCATAGCGCACGTCACCACAATGACCACAAACCAGCCTGCTCGCATCTGATCCTCCCTCCGGAGCCGCTCCGGAACACATGCCTCAACTGAGTCCCACGTCCAACCGAACCTGTCGCCGGTTGCACGTCACCCGATGCCGACCGCAAAAATGATATGACTTGTGCTGCCACCTCGTCAGCCGTAGCTGCATCCCCGGCACAAGCCGTTGCGCCGCGTCTCCGCCGCAGATACTATAGCGGTAATGGGGATGGCAGTTCCAGACCACGCTCAATCCACAGGGGGAGGGGCGGATGATTCTGAGAGGATTGGCCAAGACAATCGTATCGGTCATCGTGGGCGTCGTGGTGCTGGTCGTGCTGCTTGGGCTGGGGGCTATGGTCCTGCTGGGGCACGTGGTGGAGGCGGGCATCGAGCGCGTCGGCCCCATGGTCACCCGGGTGCCACTGGAGGTGGACGACGTGGACATCAGCCTTCTGGGGGGCACCTTCGCGCTGCAGGGGTTCAAAGTGGGCAACCCGGAGGGCTACAAGGCGCCACACGCCACCACGGTGGACCGCACGCAGGTCAGCGCGGAGCTTCGCTCCCTGCTGAGCGACGAGATCGTCCTGCACAGCGTGGAGGTGGACCGTCCGGCGCTGACCGTCGAGTTCAAGGGCGGCGCAACCAACCTGGCGACGCTCCTTGAGAACGCCCGCATGCCGGAGCGCCGCAGCGAGAAGCGCATCCGCATCGGCGTCCTGCGTGTCACCGAGCCCAGTGTCGAGCTGGCCGGGCTGCCCGCGGGGCAGAGCGTCCGGCTCCAACTGCCGGACATCGAGCTGACCGACCTGAGCGCGGGGGGCGAGGCGAAGAGCCCCGCCGAGCTGATAGCCGCCGTCCTGGAGGCCATCCAGGAGAAGGTCCTGGCCGCGATCAGGGACCAGCTGCCGGCGGAGCAGCTGGAAGCGCTGCGCGGAGAGCTGGAGGGCCGGATCGAAGAAGGCCGGGAGGCCCTCGGTGAGGCCCGCAAGGAGCTGGAGGAGAAAGCCGGCGACCTGCTGAAAGAGCTCGAACTGCCCGGCAGCGAGTAGCGGGACCACAGGCCGGAGGGGCGTTTGACCCTCCCCA
Source organism: uncultured candidatus Brocadiaceae bacterium (assembly GCA_964346565.1). Taxonomy (GTDB): domain Bacteria; phylum Planctomycetota; class Brocadiia; order SM23-32; family SM23-32; genus JAWOCH01. Next base: position 8,457 of record CAYFVS010000007.1, read on the forward strand.
GGGGCGCCTATATACTGGCGCCGCTGAGTCCCAAGTGTACGGGCACGGAGGGCGCGCAGGCATGAAGGTGCTGGTCATCGGCGGGGGTGGCAGGGAGCACGCTCTGGTCTGGAAGATCGCCGACTCGCCGCTGGTGGAGCAGGTCTTCTGCGCGCCGGGCAACGCCGGCATAGCCGAACTGGCCGAGTGCGTGGACATCGGACAGACGGACGTTCTGCAACTGCGTCGCTTCGCGCGGCAGAACGGCGTTGACCTGACCGTGGTCGGCCCGGAGGCGCCCCTGGTCAGGGGCATCGTGGACGCGTTCCAGAGTTCGGGGCTGCGCGTGTTCGGCCCTAACCAGCAGGCCGCCCGGATCGAGGGCAGCAAGGTCTTTGCCAAGCAGCTCATGCAGCGGCACAGCATCCCGACCGCCGCCTTCCGCACGTTCACCTCCGCCGACCGGGCCAAGGCGTACCTGGAGATGGTCGGCGCGCCCATCGTGGTCAAGGCGGACGGCCTGGCCGCCGGCAAGGCGGCCATCGTCTGCGACACGCTGGGGGAGGCCCACGAGGCGGTGGACCGCATCATGGTACGCAAGGAGTTCGGCCCCGCCGGCGCCCAGGTCGTCATCGAGAGCTGCCTGGAGGGCGAGGAAGCCAGCATGATCGCCTTCACCGACGGGCGCACCATCGCCATCATGCCCTCCAGCCAGGACCACAAGCCCGCCCTCGACGGCGACCGCGGCCCCAACACCGGCGGCATGGGCGCCTGCAGCCCCGCGCCGCTCATCACCGACGAACTGGCCGCCCGCATCGAGCGGGAAGTCCTCGTGCAGGCCGTGCACGCCATGAACCGAGAGGACAAGCCCTACCGGGGCGTGCTCTACGCCGGCATCATGGTCACCTCCGACGGCCCCCAGGTCCTCGAATACAACTGCCGGATGGGCGACCCCGAGACCCAGCCTCTGCTGATGCGGCTGAAGAGCGACCTGGTCCCCGTGCTGCTGGCCGTGCTGGACGGCGACCTGGAGAACGCCGACATCCAATGGGACGAGCGCCCGACCTGTTGCGTGGTGATGGCCAGCGGAGGCTACCCCACCGACTACGAGACCGGTTATCCCATCGAAGGGCTGCAGGACGCCGCCGAAATGGAGGACGTTTACGTGTTCCACGCCGGCACGGAGCTGGACGACGGCCGAACCGTGACCGCCGGCGGGCGCGTGCTCGGCGTGACCGCCCGAGGCGAAAGCATCCCCGCCGCCAGGCAGCGCGCCTACGCGGCCGTCGAGAAGATACACTTCCAGGACGCCCACTACCGCACCGACATCGGCCAGAAGGCCGTGGCCCGCCTGCAGTGAGGCGGGCTGTTGCGGGCACCACTTACGCCGGCCAGGGGCAAGAGGCACCGATGGACTACTCCGTTCTGTCCGCCGCCCAGGCAAGCGCCGAGAAGATAGATGAGGAGTGGGGGTCGCTCATCTGGCTGGCCGGCAACGCGAGGGGCAACGCCGCGGGGCTGACGCTCGGCAGAGTCATCATCCACCCCGGCTGCCGCAACCCGGCCCACCGACACCCCAACTGCGAGGAGGCGCTCTACCTTCTGAGCGGCCGTCTGCGGCACTTCATCGGCCGTCGGGAGGTCACGCTCGAAGCCGGGGACACACTGGTGGTCTCCGCCGGGCAGAGCCACTACGCCGTCAACATCGGCGAGCAGGACGCGGACATGATCGTCGCCTACTCCGCCGGGCGACGCGAATTCGAGCTGGCTGACTGAGGGAGCAGAACCGTGGAGCATCTCGTCGTCAGTCCCGTCTGCGATCCGGAGCTGGGCCTGGAGGAATCGCTGAGAACGTACTCGCGCATGGGGTTCACCAAGCTCGAGGCCTTCACCGGCTGGACGGCCGCCCGGCTGGACCCGGCCGGGGACCCGGACGAGTACCGCGCCGCGGCCGAGCAGTACGGCATGAGTCTGGCCTCCGTGCACCTGCCCACCGTGCAGACCGACCGGGACGAGTCGCTGGGGTGGGCGGTTTACACGGCGCGCTTCGCTCACCGGGCCGGGGCGCAGGTGGTCATCTTCAAGGCGGACAGCGTGGAGACCTGTGCCCGGACGGCCGGGTCCTTCCTGAGCGCCATCGAGGAGCTGCCCCTGACGGCCGTGATCACCAACCACACGGGCACCGCCATCGAGAGTCCGGACGACTTCCGGCGGGCCTTCGAGCGCATCGGTGACCCCCGGATGCTGGGTCTGTTCGAGGTAGGCCACTTCCACCAGTCCGGCTACACCTGGCGGGAGGGCGCCGAAGTCCTCGGCGAGCGCATCGGCCTGGTGCACCTGAAGGACGTGGCCGACGGGGAGTGCGTGCCCTTCGGCGAGGGGGAGGTGGACTTCCCCGCCCTGTTCTCGCACATGCGCTCGGTCGGCTACGCCGGGGACTACGTGGTCGAGCTGGAAGGGAGGCCGAGGGAGGAGGACGCCATGGGCTACCTGGCGCAGGGCGCCCGCTACCTGGGCGGCCTCCTGGAGGGCTGACGAGAACGCCGGAGATGCGCTGATGCAGAAGCCGAACTTCGTGTTCATCCTGCTGGACGACATGGGCTGGCGGGACCTGAGCTGCTGCGGCAGCGAGTTCTACGAGACGCCCAACGTGGACCGCCTGGCCGCCGAAGGCATGCGCTTCACCGACGGATACGCCGCCTGCCCCGTTTGCTCGCCCACCCGCGCCAGCATCCTGACCGGACGCTACCCCGCCCGGGTCGGCGTGACCAACTTCATCGGCGGCCACACCCGCGGCAGGCTCATTGACGCCCCCTACACCGATCACCTGCCCCTGGAGGAGACCTCCCTCGCCTCGGCGCTGAAGCGCGGCGGCTGCAACACCTACCACGTGGGCAAGTGGCACCTGGGCGGAGAGCCGTTCTGGCCGGAGGAGCACGGGTTCGACGCAAACGTCGCGGGCTGCCACTGGGGCTTGCCCAACAACGGCTACTTCAGCCCGTGGGGAAACCCCCGCCTGGAGGACGGCCCGCAGGGGCGGTACCTGGCCGCCCGGCTGACCGACGCGGCCACCCGGCTGATACGCGGCAACGGGGAAGCGCCGTTCTTCCTCTACCTGGCCTATTACTCCGTGCACGTGCCCATCCAGGCCAAGCAGCCCCACATCGAACGGTTCGAGCGGAAGGCCCGCGAGATGGGCCTGGACGGAATCAGGACCCACGAAGCGGGCGAGCACTTCCCCTGCGAGCACAAGAAGGACAGGCGAGTGCAGCGCCGGCTGGTGCAGTCCCACCCCATCTACGCGGGCATGATCCAGAGCGTGGACGAGAACGTCGGCCGGCTGCTCGACACGCTGGACGAGCTGGGCTTGAGCGAGAACACCGTGGTGTTCTTCACCTCCGACAACGGCGGGCTGGCCACAGCCGAAGGCGCTCCCACCTGCAACCTGCCTCTGGCCGAGGGCAAGGGCTGGATGTACGAGGGCGGCACGCGGGAGCCGCTGCTGGTCCGATGGCCGGGGCACACCGCGCCGGGCAGCACCTGCGCCGAGCCGGTCACCAGCCCCGACTTCTACCCCACCATCCTCCAGATGGCCGGCCTGCCCGCTGATCCAGAGCAGCACTGCGACGGGCTGAGCATCGTGCCGCTGTTGGAGGGCAGCGACGGGCTGGACCGGGAGGCCATCTACTGGCACTATCCCCACTACGGAAACCAGGGCGGCACGCCGGGCTCCTCGGTCCGCGCCGGGGACTGGAAGCTGATTGAGTTCTTCCAGGACGGCCGTCTGGAGCTCTACAACCTGCGCGAGGACCCCGGCGAGGATGAGAACGTAGCCCGCCGGGAGAGCCACCGCACCGAGCGGCTGCACAAGATGCTGCTGCGCTGGCGCGAGGAGATGGAAGCCGTCATCCCGGAGCCGAACCCGGAGTACGACCCGGCCGACTGGCCGAGCGATGATCCGAGGGTCTGACCGTGAGCGCACCGCGCCGTCCGAACGTCATCGTCATCCTGACCGACGACCAGGGGTGCTGGGCACTGGGCTGCGCGGGGAACCGGGAGCTGCGCACCCCGAACCTGGACCGGCTGGCCGGGGAGGGCATCCGCTTCGAGAGCTTCTTCTGCACCTCGCCGGTCTGCTCGCCCGCGCGGGCCTCCCTGCTGACCGGCCGCATCCCCAGTCAGCACGGAGTGCACGACTGGATACGCGCCGGCAACTCCCCATGCGAGCCCGAGCGGGAAGGGACTCTCATTGACTACCTGGCCGGGCAGACGACCTACGTGGACCTGCTGGCCCGCGCCGGATACACCTGCGGTCTGAGCGGGAAATGGCACCTGGGCGACGCCCACCATGCGCCCGCGAGGTACCGGTTCTGGCTGGCCCACGCCCGGAGCGGTGGCGACTACTACGGCGCCCCGCTGGTGGCCGACGAGTCCCACATCTACCACGAGCGGCGCTACGTGACGGACGTCTTCACCGAAGGCGCGCTGGCGTTTCTTGACCGGCACGCCGGGGCGGACGCGCCGTTCTACCTGAGCCTGCACTACACCGCCCCCCACAGCCCCTGGCACCGGGACCAGCATCCGCCGCAGTACTTCGATCCCTACTACGAGGACTGCCCTTTCGACTCCGTCCCCGACGTGCCCGCCCATCCGTGGGCCGAGGCCAATCGCGCGTTCCTGGACGATCCGGAGAAGCGCCGCGAGTTCCTCAGCGGCTACTACGCCGCCATCGAGGTGATGGACGTGGGCGTCGGGCGCGTGCTTGACTGGTTGGAAGAGGAGCGCCTCCGGGGGCAGACCCTCGTTCTCTTCACCAGCGACAACGGCATGAACATGGGCCACCACGGCATCTGCGGCAAGGGCAACGGCACCCGTCCGCTGAACATGTACGACACTTCGGTGAAGGTGCCCGCCATCGTCAGCCGGCCGGGGCACGTGCCGGCCGGGGAGGTCTGCGACGCCCTGTACAGCCAGTACGACCTCATGCCCACGCTGCTGGACTACCTGGGCCTGCCCCGACCGGACGACGATGTGCTGCCGGGGCGCAGCTTCGCCCCCGTGCTGCGGGGTGAGCGGCCGGCGGAGCGTCCGGTGGTCGTGTTCGACGAATACGGCTACACGCGCATGATCCGCACCCGGGAGGCCAAGTACGTCCACCGCTACCCCGACGGCCCGCAGGAGTTCTACGACCTGGTCGCCGACCCGGAGGAGCGTCGGAACCGGCTCGAGGACCCCGAGTGCCGGCAGCGCATTCGCGCCATGCGCGAAGAGATGGAGCAGTGGTTCGCGCGATACGTCGTCCCCGAGCGGGACGGAGCGGACCTGGGCGTGGAAGGCTGGGGCCAGGTGGGAACCTGCGCCGAGGCGCGGGCGGGCCAGGTGGCGTTCTGCGACACATCTCCGCATGAGTGGTGGCGCGAGCCGCGCTCGCAGTACACCATGGAACCCGGTTGAAGAAGGGGTAGGTCCGGCGTCCCCGCCGGACAAGGCGCCGCGAGACGCGGCGCCTACCCTCATACAGGCAGCCGACAACGAAGCGAGGAGGTCCATACGATGGCCGATGCGATCCGATGGGGCATCCTGGGCACCGCCAGCATAGCCGAAGGGCATTTCATGCGCGCGATGGGCGCGCTGGACAACAGCCGCGCCTACGCCATTGCCAGCCGCGACCTGGGCCGCGCCCGGAACTTCGCCGAGCGGTGCGGCGTCGATAGGGCATACGGCAGCTACGAAGAGCTGCTCAGCGACCCGGACGTGGACGCTGTTTATAACCCGCTGCCCGTCAGCCTGCACGCCGAGTGGAGCATCGCCTGCGCGGAGGCGGCCAAGCCGTGCCTGTGCGAGAAACCCCTGGCCCCGAACGCGGCCGAGGCGCAGAGGATGGTGGACGCGTTCACCGAGCGGCACGTGCCCTTCGCGGAGGCCATCATGTACCGCTTCCACCCCCTGCAGAAGCGGGTCGAGCAGATGGTCCGGGAGGGAGCCGTCGGCGAGGTGCGCGTTATCCTGGCCTCTTTCTGCTGCAAGATCGAGGACGAGGACGACATCCGCTTCCGGGCCGAGACCGGCGGGGGCGCCCTGCTGGACGTGGGCAGCTACTGCGTCAGTTTCCTGCGTCACGTCGTGGGCGAGGAGCCGGTGGACGTGACGGCCACGGCCGACTTCGGCGAGCGGGGCGAGGTTGACGAGTCATTGGCCGGCACGCTGCGGTTTCCGTCCGGTGCCGTGGCCTCGCTGGCGTGCAGCCTGCGCACCGAGTTCGCCAGCACCTACGACATCTACGGCACCGACGGACGCATCGTCCTGCCCAAGGGCGTCGTGCCGAACCCGGGCGAGGAGGCCGTCATCGAGTACTGGCAGCAGTACGAGTGCAAGGAGATCAGCCTCCCCGGCGCCGACGAATGGGCCCTGGCGGTGGGGGACTTCGCCGATGGCCTCCTGGAGGGCCGCCCGCCCGCAACCGAACCGCAGGACGGGGTCAGGAACCTGGAGGTCATAGACCGCCTGCTGGCCGCCGCGCGCGTCTGAGGAACGACGGAGACACCGAGA
>CAYFVS010000008.1:0-36689 GCA_964346565.1 uncultured candidatus Brocadiaceae bacterium
AGCAATGGCCATCAGCGCCAGCCGGCGCTCGGAAAGCAGAAGGCCAGCCGCACGGAAGGGGTAGACCACTCCCCGCGCGAATCGGACCGGCGCGCTGCTCATCCGGCGTGGCTGCATCCTCTCCTCCGATGGCGGACCTGCGCTCGGATGATACCGCGCCGACGCCGGCGGGCCAAACTCCGGCGGCTCTCCTGCAGGAAGAGGACTTGACAGGGACATACAGGACCAGTATAATCCCATATATCTGGACCTGATACATCCTATACGAGGCGGACATGGCGGTAATCAAGCGGGAGACAGACTACGCGATGCGCGCCCTGGCGCGGCTGGCCGAGGCGGAGGAGTGGCTGCCGGCGGGCACGCTGGCGGCCGACGCCGAGGTGCCGGAGGACTTCCTGCGCAAGATCATGCAGCGGCTCTGCGCCGCCGAACTGGTCGAGAGCCGGCAGGGGCCGTTCGGGGGCTATCGCCTGGCGGTCCCCCCGGAGAAGGTCACCGTGCTGGACGTGCTGGAGACGATCCAGGGGCCGCTGGTGATGAACGAGTGCTTCGCGGACCCGGACGTGTGCACGCGGACGGAGTTCTGCCCCCTGCGCCGCAGGCTGGTCGAGCTGCAGGTGGAGCTGAACGCAAGCCTTGCAGAGCTGACACTGACCTCCGTGTTCGGCGGCCTGCCGAGCATAGAAGAGAGCACGAGATGAACGCCCTGAAGTGCCCTGGACAGGATCCGCAGTTCATGAAGGCGGCTGACGTGGCGGAGGCCGCCTGCCCGGCCTGCGGACAGACGGTCGAGTTCTGGCCCGACGAGATCATGCGAAGGTGCCCCGACTGCGGTCAGCGGGTGGCGAACCCGGAGAACACGCTGAAGTGCCTTGCCTGGTGCGAGCACGCCGCCAAGTGCATGGAGGCGATGATGGACCGGTCGGCGGGTGCGCTGGCGCCGTTGCGGGAGGAGTTGCTGGAGCGGGTTGAGGAGATGCTGGGGGCCGACAGCGAGGAGATGGAGCGGACCGGGCACGTGCTGGCCCTGGCCGAGAAGATCGGACAACGGGTGGGAGCGAACCCCCTCGTGCTGATTCCGGCGGCCATCCTGCATGAGTTCAGCGGACGCCGTCCGATTGGGGGCTCGGACGATGCCCGCCAGCGGGATGGCCGCCGCACCGCACGGGGGGTGCTCTCGGATCTACCCGTGCCTCAGGGCGTGGTCGAGGACGTGATGGCCCTGCTGGAGGGGGAGGCAGACGAATCGGCTTCCCCCGCCGGTGCGGCCTTGCACGACGCGTTGCTCATCGTGAAACTGGCCGAATCGCCAGACCAGACAGACGCGGCCAGCACAGTGCAGGAACAGGCGCTGACCGAACCGGGCCGCCGGATAGGCACCGAGAGACTGAGGGGTTGACGCCGCAAGCACCGACACGTCGCAGGTTTGTGCTGCATGATCCACTCAAGAGGAGGTAGGCGAAGATGGCATTGCGGAGGACGCCATTCCTGACGTTCCTTGCTCTCGTGGTGAGCGGGCTGATCCTGGTCCCAGCCGTGGCTCGCGCACACTGCGACACGATGGACGGGCCGGTGGTCGCCGACGCCAGGGCCGCCTTGGCGGCGGGCGACCCGACGCCGACGCTGAAATGGGTCAATGCGAAGCAGGAAGAGGAGTTGCGCGCGGTCTTCGATAAGGCAATGAAGGTGCGCGCTCTGGGCGAGGAAGCACGCGAGCTGGCGGACATGCACTTGTTCGAGACGCTCGTGCGGCTGCACCGGGCCAGCGAGGGCGCCCCGTACACGGGCCTCAAACCGGCGGACGCCCCCCTCGACCCGGTCGTCGAAGCGGCGGACGAAGCACTGGACGAGGGCTCCGTGGACGAGCTGGTGGACAACATCACCCGCGTGGTGGAGTCCGGCATCCGCCGGCGCTTCGAGCAGGCGCTGGCGGCCCGGAAGGAAGCCGACCAGGACGTTGAGGCGGGCCGGGCTTACGTGCGAAGCTATGTTCGCTATGTGCACTACGTCGAGGGGCTGCACACGGCCGCTGCCGGGGCTGCCGCGCATCACGCCCCCGGACAGAGCCCGGCAGAGGAGCCCGAAGGGGCCGCCGCCTCGCAACCCGCAGCGCCTGCGCCGGAGCCGCCCGGCCGGCAGAGAGCCAAACCCGAGCCGCAGGCGGAGCAAGCGGGCGAGGCGCACCGGCAACCGGCCGCACAGAGCTGAACCCGCCGGACACTGACCAGGGGCACAGAGGGACCTGGACGCTGACTGCGGTGACACTTCCGGGAAGGGGGCGCGACGCATGAGCATGTTCTGCTATCAGTGCGAACAGACCGCCAGAGAAACCGGCTGCACCGCCCACGGCGTGTGCGGCAAGGACCCGGACACGGCCGCCCTTCAGGACCTGCTGGTGCACGCCATCAAGGGCATCGCCGCCTACGCCCGCCGCGCACGCGAACTCGGCGCAGCCGACCCCGAGATTGACCGCTTCACGGTGGAGGCGCTCTTCACCACCCTGACCAACACGAACTTCGACGGGGAGGCACTGGCCGACTACGTCGGCCGGGCGGCGCGCGTGCGCGACCTGGCACGGGACCTCTACCAGAGCGCATGTGCGGAAGCGGCCCAGGTAGCCGAGCAGCCCGCCGGCGCCGCTGCATGGCAGCCGGCAGGCGGACTGGACCAACTGGTGCGCCAGGGCGAGGACGTCACCATCGAGAAGCGCATCGAGCGGCACGGCGAGACCGTGGCCGGCCTGCAGGAAATGATCACCTACGGACTGAAGGGCAGCGCCGCCTACGCTTACCACGCCGACGTGCTGGACACCACCGACCCGGACCTCTACGGGCGCTTCCATGCACTGCTCGACTACGTGGCCTCCGAGCCGGACGACGTGGACGAGCTGCTTGGCAAGGCCCTGGCGACGGGCGAGCTGAACCTGAAGGTGATGGAACTGCTGGACAGCGCCAACACCGGCGCCTACGGCGACCCCGAGCCCACCTCCGTTCGGGTCGAGCCGGTTAAGGGCAAGGCCATCGTGGTCAGCGGGCACGACCTGCGCGATCTGGAGGCGCTGCTGGAGCAAACCGAGGGCACGGGCATCAACGTGTACACTCACGGCGAGATGCTGCCCGCCCACGGATATCCAGAGCTGAACAGGCACGACCATCTGGCAGGCAACTACGGCAGCGCATGGCAGAACCAGCGCTCGGAGTTCGACCAGTTCCCCGGCGCCATCCTGATGACCACCAACTGCCTGATGAAGCCGAAGGACAGCTACAAGGACCGCATCTTCACCACCGGCCCGGTCGGCTGGCCGGGCGTGACGCACCTGGAGCACGGCGGTTTTCAGCCGGTCATTGACGCCGCCCTGGCAGCCGAAGGCTTCGCCGAGGACGGTCCGGACAAGAAGATCCTGGTCGGGTTCGGCCACGCGGCGGTGCTGGGGCTGGCGGACAAGGTGGTGCAGGCCGTCAGGGACGGCGATGTGCGGCACTTCTTCCTGATCGGCGGCTGCGACGGCGCCAAGCCGGGCCGCAACTACTATACGGAGCTGGCCCGGGCCGTGCCCGACGACTGCATCATCCTGACGCTGGCCTGCGGCAAGTATCGGTTCAACAAGCTGGAGTTCGGCGAGGTAGCCGGCCTGCCCCGACTGCTGGACGTGGGGCAGTGCAACGACAGCTACTCGGCCATCCGCATCGCCCAGGCGCTGGCGGACGCGTTCGAGACCGACGTCAACGGCCTGCCGCTTTCGCTGGTGCTTTCCTGGTACGAGCAGAAAGCCGTGGCCATCCTGCTGACACTGCTCTACCTGGGCATCCGGGACATACGGCTTGGTCCGACGCTGCCGGCATTCGTGACGAAGCAGGTGCTGGAGGTGCTGAGCGAGAGGTTCAACATCATGCCCGTCACCACGCCGCAGGAGGACCTGGGGGCCATCCTCGGCTGAGGCATGCAACCAGGATCAACCCCAACGGCACTACGATCACGACGAACAACGGCAACCGCGCAACAAGCATCCACAGGATAGACAGGACGAAGACACAGGAGACAGGCAAGCGGCCTCTGTGAGGGCTTCTTGCCTTATCCTGGGTATCCTGTTCATCCCTGTCCGCTGTCCTCCGTCGTGGTGGCAGTGTCGTCGTGGTTTCTCTTCCTCTGGGGGTCGGCCGATTGCTATAATGTTCCTTTCACGCGTGGCTTGCACGATCGGGGAAACCGATGGTGGAGAGCGCGGAGCGAGTGCTTTCCGCAAACCCTACGGCCGCAACCCGGACCGACGTCCGAACCGCCCGCAGGTCGGCCACCGGACGGGTCTTCGTGAAGGTGGACATGGAGGGCGTCAGCGGCGTGGTCAGCGCCGAGCAGACCATCCCTGGTCACGAGGAGTACGACTACGCCCGTCGGATGCTGATGCACGACCTCCAGGCGGTGCTGGACGGCCTCTTCGCCGCCGGGGCGCGGGAGGCGGTGGTCTATGACACCCATCTTGGCGGGCGCAACGTGGACCTGGACGTCCTGGACAGACGGGTCTCGCTTATCGCCGGCTGCCCCCACCTGGAGGACGGCTGCTTCCACGGGCTGGACGCCACCTTCGGCGCTCTGTTCCTGGTTGGGTTCCATGCGCGCGCCGGGGCCTCGGACGCCCTGCTGCCCCATACCTACGAAGAGGACATCGCTGCACTGAAGGTGAACGGGAGCGAGGTGGGGGAGATCGGCCTGGAGGCGGCACTGGCCGGCGAGCTCGGCGTGCCCCTGGCGTTCGTTTCGGCGGACTCAGGCGGCGTGCGGGAGGCCAAGGAACTGCTGGGGGACGATATTGTCTGCGTCGAGGTGAAGAAGGCTATCACGCCCACCAGCGGCATCTGCCTGCCGGCGGCGCAGACCAGGGAGCTGCTGGCCAAGGCCGCCGCCAGGGCCTTCGAGAACGCCCCGAGCGTCCCGCCGATGGTCTTCCAGTGTCCGACGTACCTGGAGGCGATCTTCAAGACCCCCCAGAGCGCCGAGGCACTGGCCGAGATGCCGTCGGTGGAGAGGGCCGGGCGGGTGAGCGTCCGGACCCGGGGGCGGAACGTGCTGGCCGCCTACCGGCACTTCGTGCTCGCCCGGCGGCGGGTGGCCTCCCAACAGGAAGAGTGAGCTACTCCGCCAGCAGTTCCTCCATCGCCTCCCGGTAGACCCGCAGGTCGCCCCCCGTGAACAGCACGAAGCGCACTTCGTCCAGCTCACCGGGATTGGCCTTCAGGAAGCCGATCACTGCGCCCAGCGCGACTCTGGCCGCCTGCGCGACGGGGTATCCGTAGGCGCCAGTGCTGATGGACGGGAACGCCACACTCTTCAGGCCGTTCTCGGCGGCCAGCTCCAGGCTGGCCCGGTACGCGTCGGCCAGCAGACGCTGCTCTCCCCTGCCGCCGCCCTGCCAGCGGGGGCCGACGGCGTGGATCACACGCCGGGCCGGCAGGTCGCCGGCGGTGGTGATAACGGCGCTGCCGGTGGGGCAGCCACCGATGCGGCGGCACTCCTCCATGATGGCTGGCCCGCCGGCCCGGTGTATGGCGCCGTCAACGCCCCCTCCGCCGCGCAGCCCGCTGTTGGCCGCGTTCACCATGGCCTCCACCCTCTGCTCGGTGATGTCGCCCTGGACAAGCTTAAGTGTTGTGCCTTCGATCTCTGTCTGCACCGGCAATCTCCTTTTTTGCAGCAGGTAACGCTTCCGACAACAAGTAGTTACGACACATTGTGGCGTCCGGCAGGTGTATAACCTCTATAATGCGCGCCGTCAACCTTCCGGAGGTTCCATGTTCCGCAACACGAGCGGAAGGAACTACTACGAGACCCTCGGGGTCACACCGGGGGCCAGCCTGCCGCAGCTCAAGAAGGCATATCGCCAGCGCGTGTTGGAGACCCACCCGGACCTGCGCGGCCCGAATGCCGACGCGGAGCTGTTCCGGCAGGTCAAAGAGGCATACGACGTGCTGAGAGATCCACAGGGCAGGGACTGGTACGACATGGCGATGGGCCTCGGGGGACGGGCACGCCGCAACGACCCCAGCCGGGGCGGTTTCGGCTCCCTGTTCGCCAACCTGTTCGCCGGGTTCCGCTCCGTGCTGGAGCGCAGCTCCGACCTGCCCGGGACACACGGTCGGCAACGGCGGCAGGCCGGCTGAGCCCTTCACACACCTCCGAACACCCGGACAACCGATCCGCTGGCCGGGGCCATCTCCTCTGAGCAGAGCGCCAGCAGCACATCCGCAACCCGCTCGGGCGGCACCCAGCGCTGGTGGTCCGCATCGGGCATAAGGCGTCGCGTCGCGGGGGTGTCAATGATGGACGGCATCAGGGCGTAGACGGACACGCCCGTCCCTTTCAGCTCCTCCCGCAGAGCCCGCGTGAGGGTAAGGATGCCTCCCTTGGCGACGGCGTAAGCGGCGGCCCCGGGCTGTATGTCCACGGCCGCCTTCGAGGAGACGTTCACGATCCGCCCCTCGCCCCGCTCGCGCATGGCGGGCAGGGCGTGCTTGCAGCACAGGAAGGCGCTGTGCAGGTTCACCGCCATCATGCGCGTCCACGTCTCAAGGTCCGTCTCCCACACATTGGCACCGAAGGCGAACCCCCCGGCCAGGTTCAGCAGCGCGTGGACGGAACCGGACTGGTCCAGAGCCGTCCGCATGAGTTCCCGCACCTGGTCCTCCTCGGTCAGGTCGGCCCGGACGCCGATCAGGCGGCCGGCCAGCTCACCCGGAAGCCCCTCACGCAGCTCCCGCCAGCCCTCCTCGCCCCGCCAGGGCACGACCACGGCAGCCCCCTGCTGCAGCAAGCGCCGCGTTACGACCGAACCCACGTTGCCCGTGCCTCCCGTCACGACGGCCACTCGTCCCTGCAAGGTCATCGTTCCCCTCCTCAGTCGCCTTTGCGTGCAGCGAAGCGCAACAGGGAGTGCCGGTGGAGCGTTCCGTGCGTGCGATCCGTCACCTTGATCTGGTCGCAGGCCGCAACCTCGAGCCCGGGGAACAGCCGCGCCAACTCGCCGGGGGCGAAGTAGTGCCGCACCAGCGGGGCAAACTCACTGGCCTGCCGGCCGGCCTGGCGTCCCGGATCGTCAGAGGCGAAGTCCTCCACAAGCAACAGCCCTCCGGAGGTGACGGCCTTCGCCATGCGCCCGCAGAGGGCCGCAAGATCGCCCTCGGCCAGCAGGCTCAGCACCGTGACGGCAAGGACGATGTCGTAGCGCCGCACGGCCGGTCGCCACCGGCGGGCGTCCGCCACGGTCGCATGTACCGCCAGGCCCTCCCGGCCCGCGACCTCGCGGAGTCGGCGGATGGCCTCCGGCGCCACGTCCAGCGCGTCCACCCTGAAGCCCAGGCGGGCCAGGTAGAGGGCGTTGCGTCCGTAGCCGCAGCCGATGTCCATCGCCAGTGGCCGCGACCCCGCACCTGCCGCGTGCCGCATCACCCAGGCCGAAGGGCCCTGGCCGAAGCAGAACGGATCGGCGGCGTATGTGCGGTCGAAATCTGCGACCTGCTGTCCGGTTTCGGCGTTCACGGCGGCGCCCCCTGCCACCGCACGGCCAGTGGGTCTATTCGATGTGCATGAACCACGACCTCGGCGAGCCGCAGATCGGGCACTTCTCCGGCGGCTCGTCGTAGACCGTGTTGCCGCAGCCGCGACAAACGTACATGTCCCGCTGGGGCAGGTCCGAGCCTCCCTGAAGCGCCTGGATTGCCCGGCCATAGAACTCGTGGTGGATCTGCTCAACCTGCATCGCGTAGTCGAAGGTCTCCTCGGCGTCCGCGTTGCCCTCCCGCTGCGCCCCCTCGATGAACTCGGGATACATGGCTCGGAACTCGTGGGCCTCGCCGGACTGCGCGTCCCGCAGGTTGTCCAGTGTGCCCTGCACCGCGCCCATGGCGTCAATGTGGTTCTGCGCGTGGACCGTCTCGGCCGCGGCCGCCGCCCGGAACAGCCGGGCGATCATCGGGCGGCCCTCATCCTGTGCCTTCTTCGCGTACGCCAGGTAGCGCTGGTTGGCCTGGCTCTCACCCGCGAACGCCTCTCTCAGGTTCTGCTGCGCATCGGCCATAGGTACAGCTCCTTCCCGAGCAGGTTGATGGGTTGCCCTGGCCGGCGCCGCTTTCGCCCCCGGCGGCGCCCGACGTAACTCCCAGCATAACGGTGCGGGGCACGCCGTTCAACCCCATTCCTGCGGTCTCACCCCTGCCAGAAGGGGTCGCACGCCGCCACGAATTCCACCGGCACGTCTCCCACCCGCGGGCGCAGCCAGTCCGCCAGCCGCCTCATGCCTGCTTCTTCGGAGCTGCAGTGCCCGGCCAGAATCAGCGCCTTGTTCATGCCCGCCGCGATGGCGTCGCGCACGTACTCACAGGTCGTCCACTCGGGGCATTCCCCTCCCACCAGCACGTCCACGTCCTCCCGAGCGAGCGCTTCCATCTGCCCCCGCTCCCCGGGCGAGCCGGGCTGGAGGGCCACGCCCCGGCACAACATCTCCGGATCGCCGACCGCGCGGACCACGCGCGCCCCCAGCCGCTCCTTCACCGACCCCACAAGTCGCTTCAGGGAGGTCTCCGGCAGGTGGAAGAGCCACGGCTCGTCCTCGTCCTGCCACTCGTCCCAGCCCAGCGCCGCTATCACGCCGGCGCGGATCCCGTCCGGCCGCGCCCGGTGCCAGTAGTCGTGGAAGCGCCAGATGACCAGCTCGTGCTCGCGGATGAACCGCTGCTTGGCCTCCAGCACGGCGTGCCCCTCCAGCCAGTCCGTCTCGTCCTGGTGGCCGTAGTAGATCGGCTCGTGCGTGATGACGAAGTTCGCGCCGAGCGCGACCGCCCGCTGCAGCACCTCCAGCGTGCCCATGAACGTGGTGACGATCCCTGTGACCGATGCCGCCGGGTCGCCCGCTTTGAAGGTGTCCACAGTGTCGTCCAGCCTGTCCAGCTCCAGGCCCGTCAGGATGGTCTCGACCAGCTCTTCGGCCCTCATGTCGCCCTCCCGGTGCATGTGAAATTCCGCCGTCGGTTGAGCCTACGCCATCGGCCCGGTTCCGGCAAGCGTCGTTGCGGCCGCCGACGGCATCGCGTAGCATTGCGCCGGCCGCCGTCCTCCAGGAGGATTCCCCGGTGCTCGAACAGACTGTGTTCCGACGCTGCGAAGGCAACCCCATCATCGGCCCGGACGCCGTGCCGGGCGCCAACAGCATCTACAACAGCGCCGTGGCGCCCTTCGGAGACGGCTATGCGGGCGTGTTCCGCGTGGACGCCGCCGACATGATGCAGTGGCTGCACGTCGGCCGCAGCGCCGACGGCCTCCAGTGGGAGCTGGAGCCGGAGCCTTTCGAGCTGGACTTCGCCGACGTGGACATCGAGATGCGCTCCGGCGGCTACGATCCGCGGGTGACGCCCCTGGACGGGCGCTACTACGTCGTCTGGTGCGCGCCCTACCACGGGCCGACGCTGGCCATCGCCGAGACGGAGGACTTCCGGAGCTTCCGCTTCGTCGCCAACGCCGTCCCGCCCTACAACCGGAACGGCGTGCTGTTCCCGCGCCGCATCGGCGGGAAGTACCTCCTGCTGCACCGGCCGAGCGACCGCGGGCATACGCCGTTCGGCGACATCTTCGTCTGCCAGAGCGAGGATCTGGTCCACTGGGGGCTGCACCGGTTCGTGATGGGGCCGACCGAGCGCTGGCAGGCCACCAAGATCGGCGCCGGCCCCGTGCCCATCGAGACGGACGAAGGCTGGCTGCTCATCTACCACGGGGTCATCACCAAGTGCAACGGGTTCATCTACTCGGTCGGGGCCGCCCTGCTGGACCTGGACAGGCCGTGGGAGGTGCTCTATCGCACGCGGCCCTACCTGCTGTCGCCGCTGGCGGATTACGAGCGGGTCGGCAACGTGCCGAACGTGGTGTTCCCCTGCGCGGCGACGGTGGACGAGGGCAGCGGGGAGCTGGCCCTCTACTACGGCGGAGCGGACACCTGCGTCTGCGTCGCCTTCGCCAAGCTCGACGACATCATCCAGTTCACCAAGGACAACTCCTACTGACCGGCCGATGCGGCGGGGAGGGCGCGCGATGGACGAGCACGGCAGGCACTTGCAGGCGGGCGGCGTGATGCCCCACCTGGCTCTGACTGCGGATCTGGGCCCGCCGCGCAGCGAGTGCGGCGTGGGCGCTCTGATGCCCTGGGCGGGGCGGCTCTGGCTGGTCACCTACGTGAGCCACAAGGAAGGCTCCGGCACCGGAACCGGGCTCTACGAGATCGCCCCCGGCTTCCGCATGACGAGGCGCCCCGAGAGCCACCCCGGCACCTACACCAACCGGTTCGTGCACTGGGAGTCGAACCAGCTGATCATCGGCCCGCACGTGATAGACGCCGAGTGCAGCGTCCGCACGGTCGAGCGGCTGCTGGACGTACGCATCTGCTCCACGTTCCGCCACCTGGAGGCGCCGGCGGAGAGGGTCTATGTGCTCGGCATGGAGGGGGAGTTCTTCGAGATGGACGTCCGCACGCTGGAGGTCGAGCAGATTGCCGACCTGACCGAGGAGCTGGGCGTGCCGAGCTACACGCGGGCGCACTTCAAGGCCGGCCACGCCGCGTTCGGACGCGTGCTGGTTGCCAATAACAGCTACGACGAAGCGGACCTGCTGGAGGGCAGCGGCGACGGACGCCTGGCCGAGTGGCAGGGCGGCCAATGGCGCATCCTCGAGCGGACGGCCTTCAACGAGGTGACCGGTCGGGGCGAGTTCAGCGGCACCATCTTCGGCACCGGGTGGGACAGGGCCTCGGCCATCCTGAAGGTCTACACCGCTGCCGACGACACCTGGCGAACTTACCGCCTGCCCAAAGCCAGCCACTGCTACGACCACATGTGGCAGACCGAGTGGCCGCGCATCCGGGAGACCGAGCACGAGCGGCTGCTGATGGACTGCCACGGCATCTTCTACGAGATGTCCCCCTGGGCCTATGGAGGGCGCATCTGGGGCGTGCGACCCATCAGCACGCACCTGTGGGTGCTGGGGGACTTCTGCTCGTGGCGGGGGATGCTGGTGATGGGCGCCGACAACGCCAGCCCGAGCAACGGCGCCAACAGCCTTGCCGGCGAGCCGCAGAGCGGCCTGTGGTTCGGCAAGACGGACGACCTGTGGAGCTTCGGCAAGCCAGCCGGCTGGGGCGGCCCGTGGTGGGAGACGCCTGTCGAGGCGGGCCAGCCATCTGACCCCTACCTGGCGACAGGCTTCGACAAGAGGTGCCTGCACCTGGCGCACGACGCGCCGGGGGCTGTGGACTTCGCACTGGAGGTGGATTTCCGCGGCGACGGCTGCTGGCACACGCTGGGCAGCCTATCGGTGCCGGCCGGCGAGTACGGCTACTACGACTTCCCGCAGGCGTTCGGCGCCCACTGGATCCGCCTGACCGCCGACGCCGACTGTACCGCTACCGCCCAGCTATCCTACACGTGACGCCGTGCGCACCGAACCGCCCGAATGGGAGGTGAGAACGTGAGCGCCAACATGTCGGAGCTGCCTGACCGCGTGCGCGGTTGCCTGGTTGGGGGTGCTGTCGGCGACGCCTTCGGCGGGCCGATCGAGATGCGCAGCGCAGAGGAGCTGAACGAGTTCGCCGGCACGGATTGGGTGGACCAGTTGCTCCCTTACCGCGACGACCACGGAGTCCATCCTCTGGGGGTCTGGCAGGAGGGCCCGCCGCGCGGCACCGGCACCGACGATACCCGGAACAACCAGATGTTCGTCGAGTGCGCTGTCCGGACGGGGGGCGTGGTCAACTCCCAGTTACTGGCCATCGAGTACGTGCAGCGTTACCTGGAGAGGGAGAAGTTCTACCCCGAACATGCCGACCTGGCCGAGCGCCATTTGCGTGGCAGATACCACCACGCGCTTGCGTATCTGGGTGCGGAGCAGCTCCCAGACGGCACACCGGGATGGGTCGCCCGGGCGCGCGGCAATGCATTCCCGGCGCTGGCCGGCCTCATCTCCCTGGCGCCCGCAGGACTGCTGCATCCCGGCGACCCGGAGGCGGCCTACCGCAGGGCGTTCGAGCTGGCTTACTGCGACCTGGGCTACGCCCGTGACGCCACCGCGATGCTCGCCGCCATGGTCAGCACGGCTCTGGGCTCGGACGACGCCTGCGAAGTAGTCGAGGCCGGCCTGCGCACCGACCCGTTCGGGTACGGCAAGCGGCGCATCATGGCCCGGCGCATACGGCGGTTCCTCGAGATCGCCGAGGGGGCCGGCAGCGACCGAGAGCTGATCGAAGGCCTCTCGCCGGAGGTCTCGGGCCTGCACCTGTTCGATCCCGTGGACATCCTCGGTGTGCCCGTGGCGGCCCTGCGATTCAGCCGGGGAGATCCGGTGCGCACCATCGTCATGGCCGCCAATGACCGTGACCTGACCGCTGAGGGCGCCCTGCTGAAGCTGCGCGACGTGGACTGCACGGCCGGGGTGGCCGGTGCGCTGGTGGGCGCCCTGAGGGGCGCCGAGGCGTTTCCCTCCGATTGGGTGGAGGACACGATCGAGGCCAACCGGCAGGTCTACGGCATTGACCTGGAGCGGAACGCGCGGGAACTGACGGCACTTCTGCGGTGACCGGGGAGGGAAACATGCAGCGGGTAAGTCGAGAGCACACCGTGCCGCCCGAGAAGCGGTGCGCCAACCTCGAGCCAGTGGCCGAGGTGGAGCCGGGCGAGACCTTCGTCGTCGAGACCATCAACTTCCGCACGCCCATCATCCGCACCCCCGAGGACGCCAATCCGGAGACTTACCGGGAGCGCGAGGAGACGGGCCCCATCTACGTGCGCGGCATCGAGCCGGGGGACGTGCTCGCCATCCACATCGAGGATATTCGCCCGGAGGGGCACGCCAGCGGCGGGTGGTGGGACGATGAGGAGGTGAACTCGTTCCTGCCCATCGAGGGCGAGGAGGTCCACTTCCCGGGCGGCTTGCGCGCGCCGCTGAGCATGATGATCGGAGACATATACGTCATCCCACAGGAGCCCTGCCCCAACCCCTGGGACAACGGCGGGAACATGGACTTCAAGGACGTTTGCGCGGGGAACACGCTCTACCTGCGGGCGCGACGCGAGGGCGGCCTGCTCGTGCTGGGTGACCTGCACGCGGCCCAGGGCGACGGGGAAATCCTGGGACTGGGCGCCGAGTGCGCCGGCGAGGTGACGCTCCGCGTGACGAAGGACGAGCGGTGGCTGCCCGTCCGGCCCATGATCGAGAAAGAGGAGTCCTTCGTATCGCTGGCTTGTCGGCCGGACTACCGCGAGGCGCGGAACCTGGCGGCCCGCGACGCGGCGAAGGTGCTGGCCCGCGTGGCCGACGTGACGCAGCAGGAGGCGTACCTCTACGTGACCACGGTCGGCGACCTGCGCAACGGTGCGGTGTGGGCCCTGGCCGGGGAGGAGAGCGTCGAGCAGTGCCCCTGGCAGGCCGAACTGCCCCTGGTGGTGGGCCTGGAAGTGCCACTGCCCGAGCCGGGCGGTTAGCCCCGGTCGGAGTCCAGCCAGTCCACGGTCACCTCGTCGCTGAGAAGCGTCCCGAACAGGAAGCTGCCGCAGCGGACGTAGCCCGTCCTGGGCCGGCCCTCGGCGTCCGCCACGACGACGTAGAAGACCGCCCGCTTGTCCCCCAGCAGCCACATCAGGTCACCGCGACGGATGAACCGGCGCTCGTAGTGCAGCACCTGGCAGCCCTCCCCCTCTGCCCAGCGCCGCAGCAAGGCTTCGGCGCGACGCCAGTCCCAGGCTATCAGCCCGGCCGCCACCACGACGGCAACCGACAGCAGGAGACCGACGGTCAGTTCCTGCGGCATGGGGCTCCTCAGCACAGATAGCCGGGCCAGAAGCGGGCAGGAGACCGACGGCGCGCTCAGCCGTCGAAGGTCGGCATCTCGTCCCTCCCCGCCTCATACAGCTCGTCCACCATGTCGCGGATCTCCTTCATGGACAGGGCGGCGGCGCTGAGCGGGTCGTAGAGCACCGACCAGTAGAGCATCTCCCGGTCCCCGCGCAGGCAGGCCTCGACGGCCATGCTCGTGGAGCGGACGGCCATGCTGTTCAGGGCGGCCAGTTGCGGCGGCAGGTCGCCCACGTGGCAGGGATGCACGCCGGAGCGGTCTGCGTAGCAGGGCACCTCCACCGAGCAGCAGGCCGGCAGATTGGTGATGAGGCCGTCGTTGCCGACGGTCGCGTTGAACCGGAAGGTCTGCCCGCTCTCGAGCGCGTTCATTATGTAGGATCCGTACTCGTGCCCCCGCTCCAGGCGCAGCTCCTCAGTGTCCTCGGCGTGACGGCGGATCTTCTCGGCGCGCTCGTCGTAACGGTCTCCGTAGATGTCCTTTATGAACCCGTGCCCGCCATTCCAGTCCTCGCCCTGGTAATTCTCGACCAGGTCGGGCCGCTTGCGGAACCAGGGGTTGTACTCGGAGTTGTGGCCGCTGGATTCGGTCACATAGTAGCCCAGCCGGCGCAGCATCTCCACGCGGGTGGTGTTGTGTTCGTACCACTCGTCGTTCTCCCGGGCGGCCTCCCTGATGCGGGGATAGGCGTCGCGCCCATCGTGCTTGTAGCTCAGCACCCACGCCTGGTGGTTGATGCCCGCCACCCACGAGCTGCATTCCTCGGGCTGGGCCCCTATGACGCGGGCCAGCTCCGCGTGGGCGCCTTGCACGCTGTGGCACAGGCCGACCACCTCCACGTCGGTCATCTGCCGGACGGCCCGGCAGAGCATGGACATGGGGTTGGTGTAGTTGATCATCAGCGCATCGGGGCAGAGCCGGTCCATGTCCCGGGCGATGTCCACCATGACGGGGATGGTGCGCATGGCCCGGAAGATACCCCCGGGTCCCATGGTGTCCCCGATGCACTGGTCCACGCCGTGCTTCATGGGGATGTCTATCTCGCGGAAGATCGGCTCCACCCCGCCGACCAGGATGCTGACAATGACGTAGTCCGCTCCCGCCAGCGCCTTGCTCCGGTCGGTGGTGGCGGTCACCTCGGCCGGGTAGCCGCCCTGGGCGATCAGCCGCCGGGCCAGGGTCTCCATGTGGCCGAGCACCTCCCGGTCGATGTCCATCAAGCGGAAGGTGCTTCCCTTAAGCGCAGGGAAGGTCAGCGAGTCGCGGATCATCGCTTCCGCAAACACATGGCTGCCGGCCCCGATGAGTGCTATCTGCGCCATTGGTTCGTCTCCGGGCTTGCGAGTGGGTGAAGTGGCCGTCTTGACGGCGCAAACACCGCATTCTACCGACGGCCGGCCGCCGCAGCAAAGAGGAAACGGTTTGAGGCCCTCGGGGGCCTTCTCCCCGCCGGTCTCAGTCGAGGGCGGCGAGGGCTTCTTCCTCGGTGTCAACGATGGTGAACAGATCCTGCACGCGGGCCATGGCGATGCCCTCGCCAACGCGCTCGGGCAGGCCGTACAGGACCATGTGCCCTTTGCGGCCGTCGGTGCGCTGTTGAGCCTCGATGAGGGTGGCCAGGCCGGCGGTATCTATGAACTCCAGGCCCCTCAGGTCGAGCAGCAGCCTGGGACCCTCCTTCCCTGTCAGTGGCAGCAGGGCCCGGCGCAGCTCCGGCGCGGTCTCGTAGCTCAGCCTGCCACTGAGGGCAAGCTGATGCAGGTCCCCGGCGCGCCGTCCCTCGATCTCCAGCTCGCCCATGCTGCCCCTCCAAGCTCTCGCCGGAAGCTGAGTGAACAGCCCGTCCCGCGGCCTG
Organism: uncultured candidatus Brocadiaceae bacterium; assembly: GCA_964346565.1. Taxonomy (GTDB): domain Bacteria; phylum Planctomycetota; class Brocadiia; order SM23-32; family SM23-32; genus JAWOCH01. Next base: position 15,735 of record CAYFVS010000008.1, read on the forward strand.
CGCTTCCCCCAATGGGGTAGGCGCACCGTCTCGCCGCACCTTGTCCGGCGGGAACGCCGGACCTGCCCACGTTTCAGCAGGCCGCAAAGCCGCTCACAGAGCTTCGGCGTGCTGAATGAGGTAGACGCGGAACGGCTCGGGGGAGAAGACGGGCTCGTCCTCGTCCAGCTCCACGCCCTGGCTGTCCATCACGTCGAAGACCTCGGCACGAGGCCCGACCGCCCACTCGAACCCATCATAGGCCCACAGCACGCGCGTCTCGGGCTCGGCGCCATCCCACAGCACGCCGCGCCCCTCCGCCAGCACGCGAGAATGCTCCATGTACTCGCGCACGGCCTGGTAGGCGCGGTTCAGAGCTGCGAAGTCCTCCTCCCCCCACCAATCCTCCAGGCGGCCGCGCACCTTGCGGGTCACGTCGTAAGTGGGCATGAAGCACAACCGGTTGGCGCAGCCGCGGAAGTACGCCTCCAGCGGGTCGTCGCCCGCCTCGGTGACCTCCTCGAACGGGAACGACAAGACCACGTCGCGATACATGTGCTCCTTCTCGGCCAGGTCCGCATATGCCACCCGCCTGCCGGGCGTGTCGAGCGCTCCTGCGCCGGCCAGCAGGCACTGATACCCCATGTCCTGGAGCGCGGAGATAAGCTCGGCCCACTCGGCGGCCAGGCTGTGCACCTCGCCGGAGCTGCGGGCTATGCGGTCCCGTCCGGGCTGACCCGCCCACTCGAACTGGTCACTCAGGCTCTCGAGGATGGCCTCGGCATAGAGGGCATCTATCTTGAACTCCCTCTTCAGCCCGCGCAGGTGCTCCAACAGCGCCTTGCGCACCGACTCGTCGCGCGCGGCGGCGGCGACCAAGGCGTGTCCCGCAGGCAGAGGCTGGGGCTCTTGCTCGCCTTCGGCCGACTCAGCCTCGAGCAAGAGCCAGCCCGCACAGCAATCTGACAGCGACAGGGCCACCTCCATTGCCCGCGCGTGCGCGTGCTCGGTCACCTCCTGCACCTGCTTGGCGGCCTCGCGGCGGGCGCTGACCGTGTCCGACTCGGGCGCGTGGGCCGTCAACATGCCGGGCATGTAAACGCGGGTGCAGGCGGCGCGAGCCAGCTCGTCCAGGCCGTGCTGCACGCCCCTGGCGTCCGGCCCCGCCCCGGTCAGCCGCCCGCTGGCGGCGGCCCAGGAGTGCGACAGGCCCCACTGCTCGCGGTACTGCCGCTGGAGCTCCTCGCGGACGTCGCAGTAGCAGTTGACCATGGCGGCCTCGTCGGCGGGGGCGTCCGCCACGAGCACCTGGAGCGCAGGGAACTCGACGCAGCTCTGCAGGTCATCGCAGAGCTGATGCCAGTGCACCAGGTAGTTGCGACCTTCTTCCTTCTGGAACAACGAGCGGCAGTGGAATGCCTCCTCGAACGCCGTGAGCAGAAGGCTGCTGCTGTCGAACTGGAACGTGAATCCCTGAAGCGCCGTGAACAGGGGCAGAAACTGCTGGAGCTGGGTGGGTGCCTCGCCGTTGGCGCACCAGGCTGTGGTGAAGGAGTCCTCCTTATTCTGGAACGTCTTGGTCGGGTTGCTGAACGGACCGGCCATCCAGAACGTGTTGCCCGTGGCCCACCCGCCCAGTTCCCACGTGGCGCGGTCGTGGATGCGGTAAACGTAGTAGCGGCGCGAGTGGAACCGGTAGGCATAGGAGAACCCGACGAAGTCCACGCCGCCGAGCGTCCGGTTGACCGCCGAAAGCGTCACCTGGAACATGCCTCCCCGGTCGCGCTCGGGCTCCTGGGCCCATGCGCCCACGTTCCAGCGGTCCTCTCCGTCGCAGCACAGCCACTCCATCCGGCCCTGCGGCACGGCGAACGGGCGCAGGTGCAGGGTCACCGACTCCTCCCCCTTGCCCACCTCCTCTACCTCCAGCCGGCTGACCTCGTAGCCGTTGGGCGTGGTGATCAGGGGCAGCACGGGCATCTCGGTGCAGCGCAGCTTCCGCCGGCCCCACTTCACCTGCCCCAGCCCTCCGTAGACGGGGCCATCACGGAGGACTTCAATGGATATCCCGTTGTCGAACCGCAGGCGGTAGTTCTTCTCGTGCTCTTTCAGGCGCATGCTCTGCCTCGGTGTCCGTCAAACGCGCGCTGCCACGGAGGGAATGCTTTATACGGCCCCCGGCCCGGCTTTGCAAGCCCGCAGGCATCCGCAGGTCGGCAGCGATGGTCTGCGCCGAGCCTGCGCCATGCGCAGCCGGGGAGGCGCGCGTCCAACACAACGGCGGCTCGGTTGCCGTGCACTTCACCAGCCCGGCGGCCACGGTGAGCATGAGCAATCCGACGAACACCACGGATTACGGGTGGCAGAGCGAGGCGCTCACCGACGAGGCCGCCTATCGCTTCGCAGTGCACGTTGTCACGGCGGCGCATCCGGGCGGAATCGAGACGAGCAACACCGACTACGTGAAGGCCGTGCCCAACAGCGACGTGCCCGACAGGCCAGAGATCACTGTCACGCTCGTATAAGGTGCATCAGTCGACATCTACCCGCCGGATGACGCCAACTCGCAGCTCGGTATCATAGTCGGTCATTTCCACATGATACCACCACAGGATCTCCCCCGTGTCCCGATGAACTACCGCATACCGGGATGTCCAATCGCCTGTCTCGGTCTTCACCGTATTAGCGGCAAACGGCTGGCCGGCAGCGATCTTCCACATCGCCGCCCTGGAGCCATGCTGATTGGGGACGGCGCGCCTGCAGTCCGGTGCTGAGCCGTGCAACGCTGGTCCCGCAGGAACGGGCGCGTTCGAGATGCGCGATTCCGCCTGTCGCAGTTCATGCTCGGCCGGCTATCGGCCGAGCTTCCAGGCATTGAAGTCGCGGCCCGTTAGCTGATCTTCCGGGGCCCGTTGGGCAGTTGCCGCGTCTACTTCGAGACCAGTCACACGGGCTTCCAGCTTGCCGAGGCGCCGTCGGAGCGCGCTCGGCCCCGGCCGCCGTAGCCCCGGCGAAGGATGCTGCCCTCGGGCGCGCGTGCGCGCCTTCACTGTTCGCCGCTGCCCCCTGCGGCCTATCACAGGTATCCCAGGTCGCGCAGGTCGGCCAACACGGTGGGGTCGCCGGCTTGCGGAGTCACTTCGTCCGGCGCCAACGGCAGTTCCTCGACCGTATGAGAGTGCCCGCAGACGACGCCTTCAAAGCGGGCAGTCAGGACATAAGTCGTGTGCTCCTCGTCCTGCCAGTCAAGGGGGATATGATGCTGGCGGAGCGTCCGGCTAGGCCGCGGGTCCTTCAACAAGGATACCGCGTCCACGCCGGGCAGATCCCTCGGCATTCGCACTCCCGCTTGGGCGAGCAGCGTGGGCAGCACATCAATGCCTCCGACCAAGGCGTCGGTACGCGTCCCGCCATACTTCCCGCCCGGCAGGCGCACCAGAAACGGGACAGCGGTTTGGTCGTCGTAGGGCGGGTAACCATGGCCCCAGTGGCCGCGTTCGCCAAACGCCTCCCCGTGATCGGCCGTCAGGATAAGGCAGGTATTCTCCCACTGCCCCTTGCCGCGTAGGTCGGCCACCAACGCCGCCAGCGTCCGATCCACGTAGTGAATTTCTTCGTCGTACCGTCCGTGCGCATATGCCAAGTCCGCTTTCGTCAACTGCGCTGCTTGGCGAGCCAGCGTTTCGTGCTTCAAAGGCGCGGCGTCGCGCAACGGCCCCAGGTACCCGCCGCTATACAACCCGCGGCAGACCTTCGGCGCGTCGTACGGGTCGTGAGGATCGAGCCAGTGCGACACGACGCACCATGGCCGCCGGTCCTCCTGCGTTACCCACCCTACCCACCGCGCGATGAGTCGGCGCATTCGTAGCGCGTTCGCCATGCTGTAATGCGCCACATGCTCATACCGCGCCCAGCCAGCAGCCGGGACCATGAGACGGTCCACGAATCGGTTGGTGGTGAACGCTGCTGGATTATACCCAGCCTTCTCCAGTCGGGGAAGCCACCAGAGGATGGGGGCCTGCGGTTCGGAGGCGGCGTGCCAGACGCCCGTCTCCTCTGGCCCTCGACCACTCAGGACGCAGGCCATGCTGGGGTAGGTCCACGACGACATGGACCAGGCGTTGTCGAAGACGATGGACTCCTTCGCCAGCTTGCGGAGGAAGGGGGTGGTGTCGCGCTCGTAGCCGAAGAGTGAGCAGTGGTCGCGGCGCAGGGTCTCGACGGTGATGAGCAGGATGTTGGGCCGTCGTCGCCAAGGCTTCGGCGCCCAGAAGCCGGCGGCCAGGATGGTCACCAGAAGGCCGACGACTGCCATTCGGCGTTTCATGGTCAGTTCTCCATTTCGGCGATTGGGCAGGTGCGGGCGAAAAGCGCCGAAACCGGGCAGATATGGGCCGAGGCTGGTGACATTCTGGTGGCAGGGCTCACAGGTAGCCGAGGTCGCGCAGGCCGGCCAGAGCCCGGGCCTCTCCGGTCTGCGGGGCAGCCTCGTCCGGACTCACTGGAAGCTCCTCCACCGTCAGACGACGACCACAGAGCAGACCCCGCGTGTGGCCGACGATCCGGTACTTCACATCGCCCTCGTCCTGCCACTCGACGATCAGATGATGCTGAACCAGCGTGCGCTCAGGACGCGGATTCTCCAGCAGCGTCACTGTGTTCACACCCGGAAGGTCGTCTGGGACCGGCAGGCCCGCCTGGGCCAGCAGCGTCGGCAGCACGTCTATCCCGCCGACCAGCGCGTCGCTGCGGGTGCCGCCGCGTTTGCCGCCTGGCAGGCGAACGAGAAATGGGACTTGGGTTTGCTCACACGGCAGAGGGCCGCGGTGACCCCATCGCCCGTTCTCTCCGAAGGATTCGCCGTGGTCGGCGGTCAGAATCAGACATGTGTTCTGCCACTGGCCAGCCTCCCGCAGGTCTTGAACCAGCTGGCCCAATATGTGGTCCACATAGCGGATCTCGCCATCGTACCGGCCAGTGATATAGGACATCTCTCCGCTGGTGTAGCTTGAGCGTTCACTGAGGCTGTGCGGACCCAATGGGCGCTTGCGCAGCGGCCCTGAATAACCTTCTCCAAACATGTCGCGGAATGTGCTGGGCGCCTCATAAACCGAGTGCGGGTCGTAGATATGCCAGTACAGAAACCAGGGCTCCTCGACGCCGTCGGTGAGCCATTTCCGCGTCCAGTGCAGCAAACTCTCTGCTCGGCATAGCCGCCATGACTTTGCCCATGCCGGCTCGACACCGCTGTCGAACAACTGCTTCACCCAGTAGTTTGTCATAAGGGTCCCCGTGCTATACCCTTCCTGGCATAACTGGGACAGCCACGGTATCAAGTTGCCCTGGATCGTATTGTGGGCATCCCAGATGCCGGTTTCCTCCGGCCCTCGGCCACTCAGCACACAGGCCATGCTCGGGTACGTCCAGGATGACATGCTCCATGCGTTGTCGAACACGATGCTTTCGTCAGCCAGCTTACGCAGAAAGGGTGTCGTGTCCCGCTCGTGGCCGTAGAGGGAGCAGTGGTCGCGCCGCAGCGTCTCCACCGTGATGAGCAGGATGTTCGGCCTGCCTCTCGCACGTTCGGGCAGCTCCCCAGCGACAACGCCCAGCAGCAGCACGCCAAGGATGACCGCTATGATCAGTGTGCGTTTCATCTTCTCCTCCTGCCTCGTGCGTATAGCATCAATGGGGCGCGATGTCAATCCCTTATCCGCGCTCGCGCTCCCTCGCGCGGGCGCGCCCCAGAAGCCACTCAGGATGACGCTCACCACGGCAGGGAAGACGGGCCTTGTTCCACTGCGGTCATCTCTCTGCCGCAACCGGCGCGTATCTGCGCCCATCTGCGGTTCATCTCTGCCGTTGGCCACACATCAGCAGAGGTCGGGACCGATCATAGACGGGACGAAGAAGGCCGCCCTTCTGCGCAGACCATGTGCCGCGACCCCTGTGCTCCCGCGCTGCTCCGTCCCAACGCCCATGCGGCTCCTGGGGGGTAACGTCGCGCAGACCGATCGACCGGGTACACTGCGAGACCTTTGACAGTGGTCAGCTATACGCCTATACTGTCTCCTGTGCTGGCTGGCCTACAGACTGACAAGCGGCTGGGAACGCCCCCCGCGCGCGGTCATCTGACTGTACGGACAGGTCGGTCCCTCAAGGCTTCTGACGAAACAAAACCTTCTGGAGGCGATACATGGACACGCCAGCGCGTGCATTCGGCTCCCAGCGCATCGCCGGAGCAGGGACAGGGCCGGGCGGTGCGGCCACGGGCGGTGAGCTGTCGCCTCCCGCACGGCGTCCTCCAGTCGCAGCGTTCCCAACGGTCTCTGCGCGGCAGATGGCCTTGTCCCTGGCGCGCTTGACAGCGCCGGATGGGATGATAGAATGCCTGCCGGAGTCGAGAGTGCTCGACGTCCCCGCACGAGCCAGACTCGCCCGCGCAGTGGCGAGCCTGGCCGTTTTGCAATCGGCGTCGGCGCTGGCTGCACCCGCCCTCGAGACACGTTGGACCCATGACAGAGGACCCCGCCGACCTGCTGCAAGGCCGCCTGGACGCGGAGAACTACGCGAAGCTCGTCGCCCTCCGCAATCCGAAACTCCAGCGGTTCGTGGCGGAGTTCATCCGCCTCTGCCGACCCGAGTCCGTCTTCGTGGCCACCGACTCGGCCGAGGACGTCGCCTACGTATGCAGGCGCGCCGTGGAGCTGACCGAGGAACGCCCCCTGGCCACCGAAGGGCATACCGTGCACTTCGACGGCCCTCAGGACCAGGCGCGCGACAAGGCGCGCACCTGCTATCTGGTGCCGCCGGGGGTGGACCTGGGGGAGAGGCTCAACACGGTGGAGAAGGCGGAGGGCGTGCGTGAGGTGCGCAGCTTCCTCGAGGGCAGCATGGCGGGCAAGGAGATGTTCGTGCGGTTCTTCTGCCTGGGGCCGTGTGGCTCGGAGTTCTCCATACGCTGCGCCCAGCTCACCGACTCCGCCTACGTGGCGCACAGCGAGGACCTGCTCTACCGCCAGGGCTACGAGGAGTTCCGCCGTTTCGGCGAGTCGGAGGGCTTCTTCCGCTTCGTCCACAGCGCCGGCGAACTGGCCCCGCCGCTGGAGCCCGAGTGGGGCACCCCCGTCAGCAGGCACGCGAGTAAGCGGCGCATCTACATAGACCTGGAAGAGAACCTTGTCTACAGCACCAACACCCAGTACGGCGGCAACACCATTGGGCTGAAGAAGCTCGCCCTCCGGCTGGCCATCCGCAAGGCCGACCGCGAGCGATGGCTGGCTGAGCACATGCTGGTGATGGGCGTCAGGGGTCCCGGCGGGCGGGTCAGCTACTTCACAGGTGCATTCCCCAGCCTGTGTGGCAAGACCTCCACCTCCATGGCGCCCGGCGAGAGCATCGTCGGCGACGACATCGCCTACCTGCGGCGAATGGACGGCGTGGTCCGCGCGGTGAACGTCGAGAGGGGCGTGTTCGGCATCATCCGGGACAAGAACATGGAGGATGATCCCATCACCTGCCGGGCGTTGCGTTCGCCTGGCGAGATCATCTTCTCCAACGTGCTGGTTGACCCTGACGGCGTGCCTTACTGGTTGGGCAAGGACGGCCCGTGCCCCGAGGAGGGCGTCAACTTCCAGGGCCGCTGGCAGCCGGGCAAGAGCGGCCAGGACGGTAAGGAGATACCCCCGTCCCACCGCAACGCGCGCTATACGATCCGGCTCGCGGACCTGCCCAACTGCGACGACCGGCTGGACGACCCCCAGGGCGTGCCCATCGGCGGCATCATCTACGGCGGGCGGGACAGCGACACCTGGGTCCCCGTCGAGCAGGCGTTCGACTGGACCCACGGCATCGTCACCAAGGGCGCCAGCCTGGAGTCGGAGACCACCGCCGCCACCTTGGGCGAAGAGGGTGTCCGCAAGTTCAACCTGATGGCCATCATGGACTTCGTGGCCATCCCGCTGGGCCGCTACGTGCAGAACAACCTGGAGTTCGGCGCCGGTCTGGCAGAGCCGCCTCTGGTGTTCGGCGTCAACTACTTCCTGCGAGGCGAGGACGGACGCTGCCTGAACGCCATTCCCGACAAGCGCGTCTGGCTGAAGTGGATGGAGCGGCGGGTGCACGGGGAAGCGGACGCCATCCGGACGCCAACCGGGCTCATCCCCCGCTATTCCCTCCTGCGGGAGCTGTTCGATTCGGTCCTCGGCAAGGACTACGGCAGGGAGGACTACGAGCGGCAGTTCGCCACCCGCGCGCCGCAGCACCTGCAGAAGCTGGAGCGGGTCGAGAGCATCTATCGCACGCAAGTGGACGACACCCCGGAGGCCGTCTTCGAGGTGATCGCTCAGCAGCGCGACCGGCTCGAACAGGCGCGCGCAGAACTGGGGGACGTCATATCACCTTTCCGGTTCTGAGCGGGGCTCCGCAGCCCGCGTGGGAGCGATTCACGGCACCGTTCGGAACGCGGGCTTTACTTCGGCCTCGCTAATCCCGTTAACTATGAGCACGGGAGGGTTGCGCTTCCGTCCGCCGGCAGGGCGCGCACCGAGATGACCCCGAACGCCCCGAGAGAGCGCCGCACCGTGGCAGAGCTGCTCGACATGACGACCCACATGCTGCGGGAAGCCGGCGTCGAGGACGCGCGGCTGAATGCCGAGCTGCTGCTGGCCGAGGCGCTCGCGTGCGCCCGATCTGTGCTGCACGCCCACCCTGACCGCCGGGTGCCTGAAGTGGCGCGGCGGCAGTTCACCCGCCTGGCCCGCCGACGGGCTGCCCGCGAGCCACTGCAGCAGTTGCTCGGGCACTGGGAGTTCTTCGGACGCGAGTTCCTGATCACCCCGGACGTGATGGTCCCGCGCCAGGAGACCGAGCTGCTCGTGGCCGTGTGCCTGGAGCTTACCGGCCCCGGGGCCGAGGCATGGGCCGCCGACGTGGGCACGGGCAGCGGAGCTGTAGGCGTCACGCTGGCGGCGGAGCGGGCGGCGCTGTGGGTGGTCTGCACCGACAGCTCCTCGGCCGCCCTCGAGGTCGCCCGTCGCAACGCCGAGCGACACGGCGTGGCCGGGCGCGTGCATTTCGCGCAGGGCGAACTGGCGAGGCCGGCGCGCGCCTGCCTGCCCCCGGGCCGCGAGGGGGTGGAACTCGTCGTCTCCAATCCACCCTACGTCCCGTCCGAGCGCATCGAGACGCTCCCCCCGGAGGTGCGGGACCACGAGCCGCGAGCCGCGCTGGACGGCGGCCCGGACGGGCTGGAGGTCGTCCGGCGGCTGATCCCCCAGGCGGCCGACCTGCTGCTACGCGGAGGGTGTCTGGCCCTGGAGCTGGGGGAAGATCAGGCCGAACCGGTCGCGGAGCTGCTGAGGCAGGACGGGAGGTTCGACATGGACACGCTGGCGACGCGGCGCGACTCGACGGGCTGCGCGCGCGTGCTTTGGATCCGGAAGCTGACCGCATAGGGCGAGGCCGGCACAATGCAGGAGTTCGTGATACGCGGCGGCAGGCCCCTGCACGGCACAGTGCGGGCGAACGGGGCCAAGAACGCCGCCCTCCCCATCATGGCCGCTTCCATGCTGGCCGAGGGGACGACCGTCCTGCACCGCGTGCCTCGCCTGAGTGACGTAGAGACGATGGGAGCCATTCTGCGTGCGCTGGGGGTCGCACTCAGGTGGCGGGACAGGCACGCCGTGGAACTGCGCTCGACCGGGACGGACGTCACCGTGGCCCCCCGCGAACTGGTGCGCCGGATGCGTGCCAGCGTCTGCCTGCTGGGGCCGCTGCTGGCCACGCGTGGGGCCGCGACGCTGCCGTTGCCCGGCGGATGCGTCATAGGCGACCGACCCATAGACCTGCACCTGAAGGGCCTCCGCGCGCTGGGGGCCAGCATCCGGGAAGACGAGCACCAGGTCTATGCCCGGGCCCCCGCCCTGCGGGGGACGACGGTGCCGATGGCCGGCCCGCGCGGCTCCACCGTGCTGGGCACGGCCAACGTCATGATGGCCGCCTGCCTGGCCGAGGGCACCACCGTGATCGAGCACGCCGCCTGCGAGCCGGAAGTGCAGGACCTGGCGCGGTTCCTGACGGCCTGTGGGGCGGAGATATCCGGCATCGGCACGCGCACGCTCACCATCACCGGCCGGGAGCACCTGGAAGGCTGCGAGCACACCCTCATACCGGACCGCATCGAGGCGGGAACCTACCTGATAGCGGGGGCGATCACCGGCGGCAAGGTCAGCGTCGAGGGCCTGCGGCCCGGGCACATGCAGGCCACCGTCCACGCGATGGAGCAGATGGGCATCGAGTTCGGCCGCGACGAGGACACGCTGTGGGCCGGCCGTCGCAGCCCGCTGTGCGCCGCGGACATCACCACCTACCCCTACCCCGGGCTGCCCACCGACATGCAGCCCCAGCTCAGCACGCTGCTGGCCCTGGCCGAAGGCACCAGCACGGTGACCGAGGGCGTCTATCCGGACAGGTTCACCCACGTGGCGCCCCTTCGCCGGATGGGCGCCCGCATGGTGCGGAAGGGCTCGCGGATGATCGTGCGGGGGGTGGGCCGTCTGAGCGGGGCCCGGGTCAAAGCCACCGACCTGCGGGCCGGCGCCGCCCTGGTGCTGGCCGGGCTCGTCGGCGAGGGGGTGACCACCGTCCAGGGGGTAGACCAGATAGACCGCGGCTACGAGGACCTGGAGGACGTCCTGGGAAACCTGGGGGCGGACATCTCCCGGCGGGACGCCGAGTGGGCCGCCCCGGCCCGGCTGCCCGCCGACGGGCAGAGGGTGCGCCGCTCCGCCTGAGCGCTGTCAACCGTTGCATTGGGCCCCTGGACGCCTTACAGTAGGTGCACTCGCTCACTTGGGGCTCACCCCCTCATCGGGAGGTGCGATGCGCAACATCAGAACGTTCCGGACGTGCCTTGCGCTGGCCCTCCTTGCGGCCCTCGCCGTCCCCGTGCCGGCCCACGCCCAGGACCTGCCCCCCATCATGCCCGTCTCGGAGGTGGAAGCCGGCATGACGGGCCACGGCCTGGCCACGCTCAAGGGCACCGAGCTGACCCGGTTTGACGTGGAGGTGCTGGGCGTGGTCAGAGGCTGGTATCCGAAGGGTGACATGATACTGATCCGCTTCAGCGGGCCCATCGTGGACGAGGCCGGCATCATCGCGGGCATGAGCGGCAGCCCGGTCTTCATCCAGGACCGCCTGATCGGCGCCGTGGCCTACGGGTGGTTCTTCTCGAAGGTGCCGCTGGCTGGCGTGACGCCCGCCGAGGAGATGCTCAGGGTCCAGCGGATGGACCAGGAGGGAGCGGACCAGGACGCCGAGGAGGCCCGCTCAGAGGCGGCCCGCGCTATGCGGCGGAAGGCGGACGAACTGGCGCTCATGCTCACCGAGCGCCGTGACGGATGGCTGCCGGCCGACCGGCTGGACCGGGCCTTGACGCGCGCCGCCGTTCCGCCGGCTTTGCGCCCCCGCCGGCAGGCTGCACCCACCCTCCGCTGGCCCCTGGGCGACGGACAGGTGGCCGAGCTTTCCCCCCTGCCGCTGCCCCTGTCGGTCTCCGGCGCCGGAGCCGACGCGGCCGGCCTGCTGGCCGCCCTGAGCGGGACGGCACTGATGCCCATCCAGGCCAGCGCTGGCGGCGCCGAGCAAAAGGGCGAACCGCCGGAGGCCGTGCCAGGCGCGGTGGTCGGCAGCGCGTTCATCACCGGCGACATGGAGGTAGCCGGCATGGGCACCGCCACCTGGGTGGACGGCGACCGGGTGGTGGCCTTCGGCCACCCTTTGCTCAGTGCGGGACGCGTGGACCTGCCCATGGTTCTGGGACGCGACGCCATCGTGGTGCCCAGCATCCGGCGCTCCTTCCGCATCAGCAATCCGGACCGCATCGTGGGGCGCATCGTTGAGGACCGCGACTCCTGCGTAGTGGGCCGGCTGGGCGAGGAGGCTCCCATGTTCCCCTGCACCGTGCAGGTGAAAGGCCTGGCGGGCGACACCTACAACTACCGCGTGGCCGGCTACTGGCAGACTGCGCCGGTATTCGCCACCCTGGCCGTTGCCTACAGCAGCATGCGCTGGCAGGGCGAGGGCCAGCGCTACACGCTGGACGTGACCTCGAAGGTGCACCTGACGGGTCGCGAGGAACCGGTCGTGCTGCGCAATGAGTTCGCCACCGAATCGGTGATGATGCCCGTGTTCGAGATGGTGGCCATGCCGCTGATCGCCGTGACCGTCAACCCCTTCCGGCGGGTGGACATCGCCGGGGTGGACTACGAGGTCGAGGCGCGGAAGGGCTTCGACGCCGCCCTCGTGCGGTCGGTCCGGGCGGACCGCCTGCGGGCCGAGCCCGGCTCGGAGGTCAACCTGCACATTCGCCTGCAGAAGTGGCGGGGAGAGGAGCTGACCCGGAAGGTCACCCTCCCGATCCCGGAGACCGCCCGCCCGGGGACGAGCGCGGAAGTGCTTGTCTGCGACGCCATGACAAACGAGATGATAAGGGCCCGGCTGGACCCGGGCTTCTTCGCACCGAAGAGCTTCGAGCAGCTTATCGAGATGCTGGAAGGCATGGAGTCAAACCGCCGCCTGGTGGTGCGTTCGGCCTTCGTCGAGCAGGGCGTCCGCTACGCCGGGCAGCCCATGCCCGCCCTGCCCCCGTCCGCCCTGAACATCCTGCAGTTCGCCGGGGCGGGAAGCGCCGAGGAGCTCGTCACCGACCAGGTCCAAACCGTCGAGACGCCCTGGATCCTCCAGGGCGCGCACACGATCCGGATCAGCATCATCGAACCCGAGCCGCACGAACCATGAACACAGCCAACCCGGAGACAGCCATGCACAAGACCCTCACACTGCTGACGGCCGCTCTGCTGGCCCTCTGCCCCGTGGCCGCACGCGCGGAGACCTGGACCACGGCCGGCGCTGCGCAGTTCGCCGCCGGCGAGCTGGATGCCGTTTCGGTCCGCTCCACCGGCGAGGTGGTCCTGGCCCCGGCGGCCGAGCAGATAGAGGGCGTCGAGTGCGAGTTCGTCTGGGACATCGAGGCGTCCCACGAGGGCGATGTCTACGTCGGCACGGGATCGCCGGGAGGCGTCTTCGTGCTGCGGAAGGAGGGCCTGGAGCAGCTCTACGAGTCGGACAAGCAACACGTGCTCAGCGTCCTGCCCCTGCTGGACGGCGCCGTGCTGGCCGCCGTCGCCCCGGATGGCCTGATACTGAAGATCGACCGCCACGGCGAGGTCGCCACCTTCGCGGAGCTGCAGGAAACCTATGTCTGGGACATGGCCATGGGTCCGACGCACGCCATCTACTGCGCCACGGGGCCGGAGGGGAGACTGATGCAGTTCGACCGCACCGGAGAGGCCACCGAGCTGCTCAAGGTCGAACAGAAGCACCTGATGTGCGTGGCGACCGACGCCGACGGCGGCGTTTACGCGGGCTCCGCGCCGGACGGATACCTCTATCGGGTCGAGCACGGGGGGAAGTCCTCTCTGCTCTACGACGCTGAGGAGGGGGAGGTGCACGACGTGATGGTGGCCCCTGATGGGGCCGTCTACATCTGCACGGCCCAGGCGCAGTCCGGGCCCCAGCCGCCCTCGCAGCCACCCGAAGGCAACGGCCCTCCCGCGCCGCCTACCCCGGGGCCGCCCATCGAAGGCGCACCCGCCGCTGCGAACAGCATCTACCGCGTTGTGCCCGGGGAGGGCGCCTCGCTGGTGGCCCGGCTGGACCAGATGTTCATCCTGGCGCTTGGGCTGCGCGATGGACGCATCCTGGCAGGCACGGGACCCGGCGGCCGCCTGATGGCCGTCGAGCCCGACGAGACGCAGCTTGTGCTCTCGGAACTCGAAGCGGCACACATCACCTCCCTGGCCGTCCGGCCGGACGGACAGGTCATCCTGGGCACGGCGAACGCGGGCACGCTGTGGCGCCTGGGCACCGAACCGGCGGCCAGCGGCGCACTGGTCAGCAAGGCGTTCGACGCGGGGTTCCTATCGACCTGGGGCCGGCTGTGGTGGCGGGCGGACCAGGCCACCGGCCAGCAGGTGCGGCTGAAGGTGCGCACGGGCAACTCCGCCGAACCGGACGATCACTGGAGCGAGTGGTCCAGCTGGGCCGTGGACGCAGAGGGGGAGAAGCCGGACCTGCCGCTGGGCCGGTTCGCTCAGTTCAGCGCGGAGCTTTCCACCCACGCCGGCGCCGGCACGCCCGTCCTCTACGAGGTGAACGTCAGCTACCGCCAGACCAACCGCAAGCCGCGCATCATGGACTTGCTGGTGGACGGGGAGAGCCTGCTGCGCCCGGACGGCGCAGAACAGCAGGGCCAGCAGGGCCCTCCTTCCCGACGGCGCAGACCAGGCAGCGGCAACAACGGACAGGACCGCCTGACCAAGACCATCCGGTGGAAGGTGTCAGATCCCAACGAAGACGAGCTGGCCTACGACCTCTACTACCGCGGCGAGGACGAGAAACAGTGGAAGCCGCTCGAGGAGGACATCCGCGAGGAGACCAGCTACGAGTGGGACATCTCGCGCGTGCCCGGGGGCCGCTACCTGCTGAAGCTGGTCGCTCGGGACGACCTGTCCCGCGGGCCGGATCAGGCGCTTCGGGACGAGCGGGTGACCATCCCCCTGCCGGTTGACAACCGCCCGCCCGAGGTGGCCGACCTGAGCGCGGAGCGCCGGGAGGACGGCTCGTACCTGATCCGCGGGACGGCGCGGGACGAGCTGACGCCGATCTCCCAGATCACCGTCAGTCACAACGCCGACGACTGGGAGGAGGTCTTCCCCGCCGACGGTATCATGGACGCCATCGAGGAGGAGTTCACCTACGCCACTGAGGTGCTGGAGCCGGGCGAGCATGTGTTCGTCTTCGCCGCCGCCGACGGCAACGGCAATCCGGGCAGCGGCAGGATCGTAGTCACGGTTCCCGAGGAGGAATAAGGCGGTGCCCCCAGCCGCTGAGCCGCCGGCAGCCGAGGTGCAGCAGCTGCCTCCGCCGGCCCGGCGCGCGGCCCTCCGCGAAGCCCTGATGCTACTGCTGGTGGTGGGGGCCTGCCTGGTGCTGTTCTGGCGCGCGACGACGTTGCGCGGGGTGCTGTTCCACTATGAGCACGCCATCCAGAACTACCCCTACCGTGCCTTCTTCGCCGAGGGGTTGAGGGCCGGGCGACTGCGCCTGTGGACCGGCGATCTGTTCTGTGGGTTCCCACTGTTCGCCGAGAGCCAGGCCAACGCGCTTTACCCGCCGTTCTACCTGCTGTTCGTCGCGCTGCCGGCGTGGGTGGCCTACAACTTCTACCACGTGCTGCACTTCGCCCTGGCGGGGGTCTTCACTTACTTCCTGGCGCGCGTGCTGCGCATCAGCCGCGGCGGGGCGCTGCTGGCCGGCCTCATCTACATGATGGCCGGCCCGGTGCTGTTCCACGCGCACCACACCAACATCGTGGTCGGCATCGCCTATCTGCCGCTCCTGCTGGCCCTGATCGAGCTGACGTGTCAGCGCCGCTCTCTGTTGCTTTTGCCGGCTTTTGCCGCGGCGACCGGCGCGCTGGCGCTGGGGGCTCAGCCGCAGTACACCCTCTACTGCGCCCTGGCCTCCGCGCTGTACGTGGCGGTGCGGCTGCGGGTCATCGAGCTGTCGGGCGGCCGGCGGCGACAGGTAGCCGCGCTGGCCATCGGCCTGGGGCTGGCGGGCGCCGTCGGCGGGATCCTGGCGGCTGCCCAGGTCCTGCCCCTTGCGGAGCTGGTTCAGCACAGCAGCCGCGGCGGGTTCGAGCTGCCCGGGGCCAGCTCCGGGGTGCCCGGCAACCTCATGACACTGCTGGCGCCCCACTACTTCGGCTCGCCCGGCCTGGGCAGCTACTGGGCGAACATGGAACCCGGCCTGTTCAGCGAGGTGACCATGTTCATGGGCGTCTCGACGCTGCTGCTGGCCGTTGTGGGGGCGGCGGCCGATCGGACGCGGCGGGCGCTGGTCTTCCTCGGCCTCGGCATCTTCGCGTTCATCTTCTCGCTGGGCTTCCACGGGTCCATCTACAACGCCTTCGGTTTCCTGCCGGTGTTCCGCTCGTCGCGATTCGCCAGCCGGTTCGCCTTCGTGACGACGCTCTGCGCGGCCATGCTCGCCGGCATGGGTCTGGACCAGCTCGTGCGGGGAGAGGACCGCCGCCGGGTGAAGCGGGCCGCGTTGCTCGCCATCGGTCTGATCGTAGCTGCGGGCGCGGTATGCGTGTGCATCGCGGGGGCCTTCAACGCAGGGCTGATGTCCCTGGGCCGGGAGGAGCTGGCCCGTGCGATGCCCCGGCTGGGGGAGTTCGAGCTGAGCGTGCTGTGGCACCACCTGCACCGGACGCTGCCGGCGGACGTGTGGCGCCTTGTCGCGACGTTGATACTGGGCGCGGCGCTGCTGCTCCTGTGCGGGGCGCGCCTGCTGACCGGGCGGACCACCCTGGCCCTGTGGGGGCTGCTGATCTTCGCCGAGCTGGCGTTGGTGGGCCACGAGTTCACTGTGGTGACCGACCCGGACCTCTACAGCCGTCCCCCGCGCCTGGTGGAGAAGCTGCGGGAACTGCCGCCCGGACGCATCTTCCGCTACAGACAACGCGACCGGCTCGCCCAGTCGATGGACCTGGGCGTCTTCCCCAGCACGCGCGGCTGGGCGCTGGAACCTGAACTCTATCATCGCTGCCTCGACCGCCTGCCCCCCAATGCCAACATGCTCTGGGGCATACCTTCGGTGGCAGGGTTCTGTCCCCTGCAGACGCGCCGGCTCAAGACTCTGTTGGGCAGGCCGCGCGAGCGAAGCACACTCATCGAGTTCGACCTATCGCACGTGCTTGACCTGCTCGGGGCGCGCTACATCGTCACGCCGCGCGACGAGCTGCCTCCGACCTACCGTCCCCTGGGCGGCGCCGGGGAGATGAACTTGTTCGAGAACCCCGGCGCCCTCCCCCGGGCGTTCATCGTCCACAACGCCCTCGCCGCCCCTTCCGAGCGGCTGACCGCCAACACCTTGCGCGACGGGGGCTTCGACTACCGGGGGACCATCTTCGTGCACGACCCGCCCGGCCCGCTGATCCAGGACGCACCGGGCCGCGCCGGTCCCCTCGAACGCGCCAACATCACCGAGGACACCGGCGACGCCATCGGCGTCAGCGCGCAACTGGAGCGGCCCGGCTACCTGGTGCTGGGCGACCAGCACTACCCCGGCTGGCACGTGGAAGTGGACGGCGCGCCGGCCGAGCTGCTGCGGGTGGATTACCTGTTGAAGGGCGTCCGGCTGCCCGCCGGCAAGCATGAGGTCCGCTTCGTCTTCCGGCCGGAGACCTTCCGCGCCGGCGTCCAGATCTCCCTGTTGGGCCTGCTGAGCCTCTCGGTGGGCATACTGCTGAGCATCCTGGGCCGACGGCGCTTAATGGGTCGGGACGAGGGGTCCGGCCTGCTGGCGGAGCCCTACGCGCCCCGCAGCGGGCGCATGGTTCTGCTGGCCGCCCTGCTGTTCCTGGCCCTCGGGCCGATGCTCAGGCCCGCCCTGTGGCAGGAGGTGGGCGCGCAACTGGACCCCCACCGCTACCAGGCGGAGGTCGCCGTCTCCCGGGCCGCCTACGCCTCGGCTGATGGAGACACAGTTGGCGCATTCGACATCGTACTGGACGCGTATGAACGCTTCCCCCGCAGCGCGGGGTTGCGGCGTCGGGTGGTCAGCGAGGCCCTCCGCGCCGCGCGCCAGCTCACTGGCGAGGGGCGCTTCGGGGAGGCCCGCCGCATCGCCCGACAGGCGGTGGACGCCCTGCCCGGCCCGGCGCGCAGGCGCGCCCCCGCCCTGACCGCCCTCGCCGGAGCGGAAGCCATGCCAGAGGCCGAGACGAGTCCATAGGCCGCCCGCGGCGCGCTTGAAAGGCCGTCTTCCTTCTGCTACGCTTACAACATCGGCTGAGGATTGGTGTAACGGTAACACGCCTGACTCTGGATCAGGTATTCCAGGTTCGAATCCTGGATCCTCAGCCACCTTCCTTTGGCGCTCCGCCCCGCTTCCTCGACGACCCGAGCAGTTGACGGCGGCGCGCCACGAGCGTATACTCGACCATCTGTGCTGGACAAGGGACGGGTGCTGCGCCCGCGCCGTCACGGCATCCGCGCCATTGTCTGCCTCATCTGTCTCGTGGCGGACACCAGGAACGAGGATAGCGATGGTCACCTGGCTGCTGGCCATTCTGACGTTCATAGCCTGCCTGCTCGGCCCCGCTCCGGCCCCTGAGCCAGCGCGCAGGCCGAACATCATGCTCATCACCATCGAGGCCACTCGTCGGGACCACTGCAGTCTCTATGGCTACGAGCGCGAGACAACGCCCTTCCTTGAGGAGCTGGCAGCGGAGTCCATCGTCTTTGACAACGGATGGTCGCACAGCAGCTGGACCTATCCCTCGATAGCGTCAGTCTTCTCCGGCCGCCTGCCCCATGAGCATGGGGCGTACCACGCCTACACCGCTCCTGAGCGCGACTTGCTGCCGTGGTTGAGCGATCTGCACGACGCCGGATATGCTACGGCCGCCTTCACGACCAACCGCTGGGTCGCGCGTCTGATGGCCCAGAGCACGCCCTTCACGGGATGTCAGGCGGAAACCACGTGGCGCGGCAACGTCGAGTGCAATGCCAGGGTCCTGCTGCGGCGTACCCTCAACTGGCTGGACGAGTCCCAACCGGAGCCCTGGTTTGTGTACTGGCACGCCTTCGATCCGCACACTCCTTACGACGCGCCCGGAGAGATGCGGGACCTCTTCGCCGGCGACTACAGCGGGCCGATGTGCGAGCTGGAACTGCTGCCCAGGTACCTGAAGGAACAGAAGCAGTTCGCCCCGGAGGAGGCGGAGTACCTCGTGGCCAGGTACGACGCGGAGATCCGCTACACCGACGCCGCCCTCCGGGACCTCGTTCAGGAGCTGAAGGCACGGGGAGCGTGGGAGAGAACGCTCCTCATCATCACGGCCGACCACGGCGAGCAGTCCGGCGGCGGCAAGTGGGGGCACGGCGGCCCGCCGCTGCCCTCGACAACGGCGGTGCCGTTCCTGGTGCGGCTGCCCGGAGGCAGAGGAGGCGGCGAGCGCAGCTCCACCGTGGTCGGCGGCATAGACGTCCTGCCGACGCTGCTGCACGCGGCGGGGCTGCCCGTGCCGGAGGACCTGCCTGGTCGGAACGTTGTCGAGCTGCTCGACGCCCCCGAACCCGAGCGCACGCTCTACGTGCAGCAGACCGCCGTCGAGCTGGTCTCGGAGGAGGGGAACACCTATCGCGTGAACTCGTCCGGACACGCGCTGGTACGCGGGACGCGTTTCTTCCGGATCGTCGAGCACGCCGACGGCTCCACCGAGCAGGCTCTCTACGAGGTGACGCTCCAGGGGCAGAGGCAGCTCTCAGACGCTTCCTACGACCCCTGGCGAACAGGCCTGAGCGAGCATCCCTGCTACCCCGGCTTCACCGCCGGCGGCGTCTTCGACAGCACTCAGGAGTCCGCAAAGGAGGTGCTGGCAGCGCTGCGCGACCTCGGCTACCTGTGATGTATGCCGCACCGCTCGACGACCCCGGCGGACGGTCTCCCGCTCCTGCGGGCCCTGCGCCCTCGCGGCCTTCAGAGCCGGAGCCGCTTCGACGGAGCACCTGGGAGTGGCAGTTCAGCCCTGTGATTCACCTGTCGTGTCAGGCGGCTGCCGCGAGTGTGTGAAGTGCTCCCGAAGCACACAGGTCTCCAGCAGCGGCCCCGCGCCACCCACCAATGCGCGGACTCACCTGACGCGAACCCCCCGGGTCTGAGGCCCACTGCGAACGGTTGCGGAACTTGATATGCCCGCTGGCTATGGTAAAATCAAACTTTGCTGACAATGTCGGCCCCATCGTCTAGCCCGGTCGAGGACACCGGACTCTCATTCCGGAAACCGGGGTTCAAATCCCCGTGGGGTCACCATAGCACGCAACGGCGCACCCGCGGCGGTGCGCCGTTCTGCTTCGGGCTCCCGTCCTCGACGCCTCGGCAGGGGGCGGCTGAGCTGCATTCGCTCCAACGAGAGCGACCAGGACCGATGTGACAGAACTGTCGGGTTCATGACAGGGCTGTCGTATTCCCGCCGGCCAAAGGCGTGCGCGGGGCGCTGCCTTCCCCGTCCGAAGCAGTCCCGCCTGATACGGCCCAACGGGCCGAGAGCCGCTGAACCGTCTCCGGAAGGCATCCTCAGCGCACTGCCCCCGGGGTCCGCCCTCCGCTGTCCAGCGCCGGCACGGCCCCGCGGCACAGTATTCGCCAAGTGACGCATGAAGGTAACCCATGCCGCCGGAGACCCCGAGCCGTCCGGCGGCTATCGAAACAGGGGAGCACGCGAGATGAGAGGCCCCATCCTGACGGACCGTCGAGGTCAGATAGTCGTCCTTGCCCCAGTGGTGCTGGTCGTCCTGCTGGCCATCGTGGCGCTGGCCAGCGACGTGGGGCACATCGCGGTCAGTTGCGCGCGGCTGCAGAATGTAGCCGACTCGGCCGCGCTGGCCGCCGGGCACGAGCTGCTGAGCCGCCAGGTAGCCGGCGAGGACGAGTCGCTGGCGCGGGCGGCGGCGCAGAAGGCGGCCCTGGCGCTGCGGGAGGCCAACTGGTCGGAGGCGGGCCTGGAGGTCGAGTTCGGCACGCTGGACGAGAACGGCAACTTCACCCCCGTGGACGAGAGCACGGACGCCACGGCGGTGCGCTGCCTGGCAGCGCGCGACGAGGCGGCGCCGGGGGGCAGGCTGGACCTGTTCTTCGCGCCCATATTGGACGTGGACAACTGCGAGGCGGCCCGTGACGCGGTCGCCGAGGTGACCAACAGCATCTGCGGCGTCACCGGCGGGCTGTCGCCCTTCGCAGTGCCAAGGACGCGCGTGCCGGACCCCGGGCAGGAGTTGACCTTCTATCCCGCCGACGAGGACGAGTACGACGGCATAGCCGACCAGAGAGTGGTGCCAGGCT
>CAYFVS010000009.1:0-15953 GCA_964346565.1 uncultured candidatus Brocadiaceae bacterium
TCTCCATCAGGTCACCGTTGGCACAGCCAACGTCCAGGAACGTGCCGCTCCTGTCCATGGCCTCCAGCACCATCCCGCGCGTGTAGCGATAGGCGGCTTCGTCGCCGCCGTGTCCGGACTGGGCGCGGGGGTTCTCCGCGGCCAGGTAGTGCCGGGTGAAGAACCGCTTGTGGATGTCGAACCACTCGGCCTCGGTGATGCGTCCCTCGTCGAGGGCCCGTTGCTGCTCCTCGCAGAACTGGTAAGCGCGGTTTTTGGCCAGCTTGATGGGGTCCCCATCCATGTCATCTCTCCTGCTCGCTCGGAGCAACGGCGAGTGTACGTGATGGCGTGCCGCCCCGCCACTGACCCTTGACAAGGTAAACTATACGGCTATACTGTATGCTAGTGTGTTCTGCTCACAGGCTGACACACCGGTGCGGACGCCCTTCATAGGTGCTTGTCTCGCCCTGCGGGCGCCTCGGGGGTCTGGCGGCGCGCTGAACGGCTCGTCCGCTCGGGGACGTCCACCCTCCCACTGGGTAGGCGCGGCGTCTCGCCGCGCCTTGTCCGGCGGGCCTACTCCGCCACGGCTTCGAATCCCAGGGGACGCCGGACCTGCCCCGCTCCCGGACGGTTGTCAAGGGCTCTGACAAAACAAATCCTTCTGGAGGCCATCTACAGGCATCTGAGAAGAAGCCACAAAGCACACATCCGAAGTCTGAAGTGGAACGGCGACACCCGTGGGCCCGTTGAGACGGCCCAGGGCATGACGCGCGCCGTGTGGTGCTCGTGCGGGCTGCCCCGTTCCTGGAACCGGAAGCCGGGATGGTGCTCGGTCCTCGGGCTGCGGGCAAAGCGGTCCGTGTGTGTCTGGTAGAAGACCGCGTCCTTGACCCGGTCCGGCAACTGCGCCAGTGGGCGTCGGGTGCATGGCGCATGAACATGGCGCACGGCGATGCCGGCCGTACTTCACCCGAGAATCTGATCCAGGCCGCTCATCACCTTCCGGAACGCCTCCACGTACAGCGCCATCAGCTCCAGATCGTTCGGCGGATTGACGTCGAAGACGTAGCAGTGGGAGTCCAGGAATGCGTTCGCCACGGGGAAGTTGTCCGGGTTGTAATCGAACTTGCGCTGCTGACACTTCCACGGGCAGCCCTTGCCGTAGCCGATGGGGTTCTGGAAGACGTCCTGGGCCGGCACCGTGCGCCGCTGCCAGAGGCCGACGGGCACCCCCTCGGCCTTGAGCGCTTCCATCGCCTTGTCGCGCAGCTCCCGAGGGCGAACGCCCAGCCCCAGCTCCTCCGGACTGAACCCGACCACGTAGTTGTAGTAGACGTGTTCCCGATCATCGGGCACCCACGGCGTCTCCACGCCGGGCACGTCACTGAGCTCTTGAGTGAGGTACTCGCAGTTCTCGCGGCGCAGCGCGTTGTTCTCGTCGAGTCGCTTGAGCTGACTGCGCACAAACGCCTGGGAGAACATGTCCCCCCGGTACATCCAGCCGAGCCCCTGGGCGTTGTACTGCTGTTCGGCGCGCTCTTGACCGGGAATCACCCGTTCGCCGAAGTACTGCAGGCGGTCTGCACGGGCGTAGACGTCCTCGCGATCGGTCGTGAACAGCCCGCCCTGGCAGCCGCTGCTGAGCGTTTTGGATGCCTGGTTGCTGTAACCGGCCGCGTCGCCCATGGACCCGCACAGGCGGCCCTTGTAGCGCGCCCCGTGCGCCTGGGCCACGTCCTCGATCACACCCAGGTCGTGCCGGCGAGCGATCTCGAGCACCCGGTCCATCTCGGCCGGCATACCGTGGATGTGCACCGGCATGACCGCTTTGGTGTGCTCTGTGATTGCGCCTTCGATGAGGTCGGGATCAATGCAGTACGTCTGAGGGTCGATGTCCACGAAGACGGGAATGGCGTTCTGGTGGAGCACCGCAGCAGCGCTGGCCCAGAACGTGAAGGCCGGGAGGATGACCTCATCGCCCGGTCCGATCGCCAGCCCGGCCACGCACATGTGCAGCGCCGCGGTCCCGCTGTTGACCGGGATGCAGTACTTGACGCCCATGTACTCCGCCCACTCCCGGGCAAGCCCTTCGGCCTGGATGCGCTGCTGATCGCTCTTGCCTGGCGCGCCGACCTTTGCCGGCACGTCGAACACCTCCATGACTGCCTTGCGGTCCGCCTCTGTGACGTGCGGCCATGGGTTGATCGATCCCTCTGGAACGGTCCGTTCTCCGCCGCACAATGCAAGTCGGTTTGACATCCGTCTGCCCTCGCTCCCTTGCTCGAGTTCCCGATGACAGGCCGCCAACGCTCCGGGCAGATACCTGACGTTGCTTCGCGCCCGAATGCCCGGCCGCTTCGTAGCTGGCGTTGTGCGACCACGCGACGTGGCCCGGGATAGACAGGCTGCAACGCTCGAAGCCTGCTCCAGACCAGGTGTCAATGTACTGGGGGACATGGGCAGCAGCAAAGGGAGATGGGCCACTGCGATGGACAGGGCTCGCGAGAACACGGACGATGCTTGGGTCTGTCTGGAGCAACTGGCCGGGGACGCGCCGGCTCAGGCCCGAAGCCCTGCCGGAGTTGATTGACTCGACGCGGTTGGCACCTACAATGGTCGCATCGCGGCTTGCGCGCCCTCCAGCAGCCGGGAATGGCTGATGCTGACGGGTGGCCCCAGAGAGCGGGCTGGCCACCGTGGCGGTCGCGTCCGAGACACTTGAGGGTACCCACGCATGGTATCGCTGAGAATCAGCCCTAACGGCCGGTACTTCGTAGACGACGCCAACGAGCCAGCCTTCTGGCTGGGGGATACCCAATGGCAGCTCTTCCGGGACTTCACGCCTGAGGACGCCGTCGCTGTTGTGGAGCGGCGGAAAGCGCAGGGGTTCAGCGCCGTCCAGATCATGATCACGGGCGAGGGGGACGGCACCAAGCCGAACCTGGAGGGCGAGACGCCCTGGCTGGGCAACGACCCGGCCAAGCCCAACGACGCCTACTTCCGCGGCGCGGACAGCATCGTGGCGGAGGTGGGGCGCCTAGGCATGTCCCTGGTGCTGGGTGTTTACCACAAGACCCAACTGGAGACGCTCCCCATCGAGAAGGCACGTGCCTACGCGCGGTGGCTCGCCGAACGCTGGCCGGCTGCGCCGCACATCATCTGGACTGCCTACCCGCAGGCGCGGCACGAATACGTGCCCATCCTGCGTGAACTGGTGGCAGGCCTGAAGGAGGGCGAGGACCAGCCGCACCTCATCACGATCCACCCGGACCCCTCGCCAGCGTCCTCCAGCTTCCTCCACGAGTACGACTGGCTGGACTTCAACATGATTCAGACCTGGCACGACCTGGCTGTCAACGTGCCCATGGTGCGCGCTGATTACTGCCGCGAGCCGGCCAAGCCGGTCGTGATGGCCGAGGGCGGCTATGAGGGGGCTCCCTATGGAGGCGCTCCCTGGACCCCGCTGAACTGCCGCAAGCAGGCGTGGTGGTCCTACCTCAGCGGCGGGCATCACAGCTACGGCCACCACGCCAACTGGACTTCGCCGGCGACGTGGCAAGACTGGATCGACTCGCCGGGCGCACTGCAGATGAGCATCTGCCGGCAAGTGGTGGAGTCACTTCCGAAGTGGTGGGGCCTGGTGCCGGACCAGGGCTTGATTCTCAGTGGCGAAGGCGAGGGAGAGAAACAGAGCGTTTGCGCGCGGTCGGCGTCCGGAGACTGGGCGCTCCTCTACCTGGCGCGGCCCTGCAGCATTGTGATTGACGCTGCGTTCTCGGCATTGCCGGGCCAATGGGTGGACCCCACAACCGGCAAGCGCACGGCGGCAGGACTTCACGGGCAGTCAGTGACAACACCGGATGGCTGGGAGGATGCGCTGCTGCTGCTCCAGCGCTAGTGTCAGGGATGGAACTCAGTGCGGTCCCCCTCCCCTTTCGCAGCGGCCTTCGCCGCCGGCGGCATCCCGAAGGAGGATGAGCCCCGCCCGACCGCAGAGGGCCACGCCCTGCGCCACTCATCCCTCGACCTCACCACGGTTGCCCGCCGACCGTGTGGCGGGAACGTCCAGACCGATCCCGAGCTCCTCGATGTGGCCGGCCCACTGGAGTCCGCCCCGCCTGTGCCGACGTCCCGACAGGTACGGAAGCTGTCCCATGGGTGGAACCTCCCCCAGAGTTCCCCCCAATGTGTCCCCTGACCGGGGGCTCTCGTGGTCATCTGCTGTCAGTTCCTGTCACTCATTGGCAGAATGGGCAGGTGGGAGGATGTCAGCCTCACAAGTCAGAAGCCTTGGAGGGTGGCAGAGACAGACGCTTCCCGTCAGTCATTGTCGCTCGCTGACAACTGCTGGCAGGCATGGAGGATGCCGCGCCCCAGAGCTCCAGGTGTATCTCGGGCGAAGGCTCAGGACTCCCGGGCGCGGCCATTCCGCCAGTTACTCTTCAAGCTGTCTCCGGAGCTGCATCCTTCCTCCGTGGTGGGCGAGTCGGTGCAGGACGCAGCCGCGTGGGCCTGCCAGAGCACGGCGCAGAGGACGGAACGGTGGTGCGCCCACCTGAGGGGCCACGGGGGTGGGAGCGGTTGGCCTATAGCATGAGGGCGATGTTGACTCGGCGCACCGCCTCAGCAAAGCCCAGCTTCGCGGCGATCCGCAGCGACACAACGTGTTCGGCGCTCGTGGACCAGACGGGCACGCAGCCGGCTTTCTGGACACCGTCGCAGACCAGGCCCGCACAGGCGGTCGCATACCCGCGCCCCCGGTGCTGCGGCTCTGTGTAGACCCCTACGTCCACGTACACCGCGGCCAGTGCCGTGCTGAGGGAACTCGCCACCAACCGCCCGTTGACGACGGCACCCGCCGCCACGCCATACTCCAGCACCTCCCCCAGGAAAGGCGGAGCGCCCGGCATCCCGATGTCCTCGGGGGTCAGCAGACGGCAGGCATCGTCCCGCGCCACGGCCACAGGTCTCCTCAGCGTGTGGTAGACCTCGTCATACGTGCGCGCTGGCCCGTCGGTGTTACCGGTCATCAGTTGAACCAGTTCGCCGGACGCCGCCCGGTCCACCTGCAAAACGCGCCATCCGGCCAGGCGACGGGCGATGTCCCACAGTGCCGCGGCGTCCAAACCGAACGTGATCAGCTCCCCGGGCCAGATGGGGCTCTGAACAACGGCGCCCGCAGGTCGCGCCGGGCTTCCGAGTACGTAGGCACTGCAGGGCCCCGTTCGCAGGACATGCGCGACGAGACAGGTTTCCGGCCGATCACCCAAGGCACGGGACAGCAAGCTGCAAGCTTCCTGCGAGAGCGGTCGAGCCACCCTCGGCCCGCTCACTCTCTGCCCACCGGGATCGGACTGCCCTCTGCCCACTTCCTCTCCGTTCACAGGGGTCCCCAGTCCGGCCAGTGCCTGTGCCGTTAACCTGCGCCCCATGGGTGACGCCGTGCCGCAGACTGCTAACCGCTGCTGATCGCCTGATTATACACTACGACCTGCTGGCGTCGAGCCCACCCTCTCTCAATCGGGAAGTGGCGCTGCACGTGCGCGCCCTCCTTGCATGACTCAGTGCAGATGGCGCCCGAAGGCGACGGGGCTGGCCACGATAGGCCGCGCGTGTACTGCTCTGTCCGGCGAAGGCAGTGGAGCGGGCGATGTTTGGCTCCGTTCGGCCCCGTCCCGACTGCCGACACTGGACGGGCGGGCATGGCACGGCGTGGGATCGCCGGTGCTGGGCGGCCCGCGAAGCGCACTGTGCTCTCCCACAGTCTCGCCGGCGTTACGGCGGTCGCTGACGAATCCCACCAGGCCCGTCTGGCGGGTGAGGCCCGACGGCCGGCGTGGCCCTCCGGGACGACCGTGACCCCCGGGATCAGCTGCGATGAGTTCGACCCTGAAGGGAACGCTTCGCATCCCTGCACCAGGCTTCATTCTGCTGGCAGCCCTCAACACGACGGACTTAGAGCCGCCGCCGGTCCTCGTCGCCCGCGCCTACCGGTTGGAAATCGAGATCGACTACCGGGCAGACCAACTGACCGGACACTGCGAGATCATGATCGCCAACGGCGGCGACGCGCCCGCCACCGAAGTACCTCTGGTCCTCTTCTCCGGGGCCCGAGTGAGTGCGGCACTGCCGCCGCACGGTTCCTCCTCGGGGACGAAACCATAGGAGAACTCGTGGCACGCTACCGCGGCGCGGAGGGCGGATGACAGGCCTGCGTCCGCATGCTGGCCACTTCATCCAGATCCTCCTTCGCGGTGGGCTCGGGAGGACAGGTCTGCTGACACGCGTTGACATGCTCCTCGGCTCGTCCGGCGGCTTGACTCGCCGGTGCGTTCGCCGCATCATGGGTGGACTCGCCGAGGTCTGCGTGGCAGAGCGGTGGCCGCGGGGGACCATCCCGGCGGTGCCGACCCTCGTCGGCCGTCCGTCGGCAGAGAGCCTTAACGTGAGGGCACTGGAGGATGGGGACGCCTGCTGGTGCGATGGCAGGTGGGGCTCTGCTTGGAGCCCTGGCAATCGTGCTTTGCTCGGCAGCGTACGCGGCGGACCTGCCGGTCCCGCCCGCCGGGCACCCACGGCTGATGTTGCGGCCGGAGGAACTCCCGCGGCTGCGCCGACGGTACAACTCGCCGCAGATGGCCGACGTCAAGGCCCGGTTGCTCGAACAGGCCCGCGCCACCGACGACGGGCACCTGCCCGAGGGACGGCCCGAGAACGTGTGGCACGACCCGCGCCGGCTCGCCTTCCAGGCCAGGGCGTTCCTCTACCTCATCGAAGGCGACGAGGCAGCCGGCCGGTCTGCCGTGCGCATGGCCCTGGACTACCTGTCCTCGATGGCCACCGACTTCCGGGCAAGCGACGACTACTTCCTCTCGCTCGGCATGCACAACGGCATCCTCGGCGCGGCGATGGTTTACGACTGGTGTTACCCGCTGCTGACGCCCGAGCAGAAGTCCGAGTTCGTGAGCCAGGTGAAGCGTGTGGCCGAACGCTCCGAGTGCGGCTGGCCGCCGACAGGCGTGCTATTCGTGACCGGCCACTACTCGGAACTGAAGCCCGTCGCCATGTTGGCCGCCGGCATCGCGCTCTACGACGAGGACAGCTCGATCTACGACCTGATGGCCGACCACCTCTACAACGGCTTCGCACCCGCCCGCAACTTCTTCTATCCCGGCCACAAGCACCACCAGGGCAGCGCCTACGGTCCCTCCCGGTTCGACAACGAGGTCACCGCGTCGTTCATCGTCACGCGCATGGGGCTTGCGAACCCATGCGTCGCTGACCAGGGCAAGGTGCCGTACTACTTCCTCTACAGCCGCCGCCCCGACGGGTTGTTCATGATCGAGGGAGACGATTACGCGGGCGCCGGACCCAACTGGTACGCCGGCGGAGAACTGCTCCACATGCTGGCCGCCATGTACGGCGACCCGTACGTGCAGGACGAAGCTCTCCGTTACGGCCGTGATGTGAACGATGCCACGCTGCGGATGCTCGTGCGCGATGAAACGCTGACGTCCAGGCCGGTCGAGGAACTGCCGCTGACACGCTACTTCGGGCCGCCCTTCGGGCAGATCATCGCCCGCACGGGCTGGGACGTCCAGGGCGGCAGGGAGGCCGGTACAGTCGTGGCGACGATGAACGTCGGCGAGTACCTGTTCGGGAACCACCAGCACCTGGACGCCGGACACTTCTCCCTTTACTACAAGGGCCCGCTGGCCATCGACTCCGGCGTCTACATCGGGCGCGAGGGCGGGTACGGCTGTGAGCACTTCAAGAACTACTACCAGCGGACCGTCGCGCACAACTCGCTGCTGATCCTCGACCCGGCCGAGCCTACGCCGCGATACTGGTGGGAGCCGGTGACCAGCCGCGACGGCGGGCAGTTCTGGCTTGCCGGCGGGCGGGGCGAACTGCAGAAGATCGAAGAGGTCATCCGGTACGGGCGCCGGGCCCGCGTGCTCGCCCATGCCTTCGGACCCGACCGCGTGGCGCCCGACTATAGCTACCTTGCAGGCGACATGACGCCGGGCTACCTGGCGCCGCGCTCCTATCCGGCGAAGGTCAGCCAGGTCGCGCGGTCGTTCGTCTTCCTGAACCTGAAGACCGCACGGCACCCGGCGGCGCTCGTTGTCTTTGATCGCGTCACGTCGACGAACCCCGAGTTCCGCAAGTCCTGGCTGCTGCACAGCGTCAACGAACCGGCGATCAAGGAGGGCATGACAGCGATCGAGCGGACGGAGGACGGCTATAACGGGAGGCTCGTCAACCACACGCTTCTCCCGCCGGCCGGCAACCGCGAGATCACGGCGGTCGGCGGGCCGGGACGCGAGTTCTGGGTGGACGGTCGGAACTACCCGCAGGGCTACGACCAGCCCCGGGACCACGAGCCCGGCGCCTGGCGCGTGGAGGTCTCACCGACGGGACCCGCGGCCACCGACCTGTTCCTCAACGTCATGCAGGTCATGGACGCCAGGGACGGCCCGGAGCCACTCGCTCCTCAGCTGCTCGATCAAGGCGAGATGGTGGGCGCCGCCATCGCCGACCGCGTGGTGTTCTTCAGCAGGACAACCGCGCGCCTCGACGGACCGGTGCGCGTCGAGCTACCCGGTGCCGACATCGAGTGGGGCGTCCTGGTGACCGGCCTGTCGGCAGGACACTGGAACGTGGACGGACCTGCAAGCCTCGACCTCGATGCGACCGACGAGGGCGGCTGCGCGTACTTCCGCGCTCCGGCCGGGTCGTACACACTGGAAGGCGTGGAGTGACCTGGCCGAGGTCTGCTGAAGGAGACGTGCGTCGAGGAGAACCACGGCCGCCCTTCCCCTGGCTGGACTCAGCGCTTCTGTAAGGAAGAAGCACACCGCGACATGCTCGCGGGCAGGAAGCGGCAAGTCACCGCGCGGGGATGCCGCTGGCGACAGAACGGATGCGGTCGCGACTGGGGCGCGACAGACTCACCCCCTCCTGCAGTGCCTCCGCCCGAGCTTCCACCAACTCCTGTGCTTCTCTGACAACACATGTCGCACAACGACGGAGTAGGTGTTCAGCCTGGGGCGGGCCGCAAGTGGCCCGGGCTTGTAGAGGTAGGGGCTCTCGTGGCCTTACAGAGTGTCCTCAGCGGGAATGAGGATGCAGCGGGCGAGGGGATTCGAACCCCCGACTTCCAGCTTGGGAAGCTGACGTCGGGTAGTTCTAAGGGTCCATCAGAGAAAGACTTACGATTTCCGGGCACGCCGTTTCTGCCAGATCTTCATCCACGCCTCCCCAACAAGCGTAGCGTACGCGATGTCAAGGTCTTACGACGGCCTGTTACGCGCCCCTATTGACGCTGGCGATGGCCCTGGGCAGGCCGAGGGAGCGCAGGAAGGAGCAGCAGGGGGAAGGCCAGACCGGCCGACCGCACCGAGGAATCTCAGCAGCGCCGTGGTTGGTTTCACTCAGTGGCACGCCCACCAGGCTGCAAACGGGAGGGACGGGGCCGTCCAGCGGTTGCGTCACGCCCTTGCGGCATACGAGGACGGCGTAGCCCCACTCCTCAAACAGCGCCAGCGCATCCTCGGCGCGCGCACCATAGCGCTCCCAGGCGGGACGGCGATACTCCACCACCACGACCGGACTGTGCCGTTCCACAATGCCGGACATCTGCCGCATGGCCATCAGGTCCGCACCGAAGACGTCTATCTTGATTACGTCGCAACCACCTTCTACCATCTTCTCCAGTTCCGACCCGGTTAGCGCCCTGACCGTGCACTCCTGGTCGGCCAGCGCCACGGGCCTCAACCCGCCGACCAGACGGTTGGCCGCACCCGCGGGAGGCATGAAGAAGGCGACCTAACCGCTTTCCTCCGCGATCGCGGCCTCCAACACAGTGACGTTCTTCAGACCGTTGAGTGCTATGTTCCGGCGGAGTCCGCGAGCGACCACGGGATTCGGTTCCAGGCAGACGACACGTCCGCCCGGCCCAGCCGACAGCGGACAGGAGTCGCAATGGGATCCCACCGGCGCGTCCAACAGGCCAGGCGCACGAAGCTCCTCTGGCTAAGCCTCAAGATGGTCCCTCCCGGGGCTTGAGATGCTGCGTCCGGCGTCGAACCATGTTACGAAGACGGCACGGACACTCCAACGACGGACCGGACAGGATCATCACCATTTGCAGATGGGGCCTTGAGGTCTTATACTCCCCGGCTCGCCGAGCGCAATCGGGCGTGCCGCAGGATCACACCGAGGTTTTGGCTTGAGGATCTCGTGAAGATGTGCACAGCAGATGGGCACAAGGATTCGCGTGCGCCTCTGGGCCCGGGCGCCGTTCACATCCTGGGCGTGGACGGGATGACGCTTGATGTCATCGAACCGCTCATGGGGCAGGGCGACCTTCCTTGCTTCGGACGCATTCTCAGGGAAGGCAGTTGGGGACGGATGCCTACGTTGCGGCCCAGCAGCTCGGCGATGATCTGGACATCCATGGCGACTGGCCGCGAGTGCAGATACCACGGCATCCCGCACCGAACCTACTACAACCTGTGGGACCGCCGCATCAGGAAGCAGGTGGTCAGCCGGTTGAACAAGGTCGGCCTGAAGCCGCTGGTTAATCTGGCGCGCCGAACCGGTTTGCTCCAGCGCCGCCTGTATGAAAGCGACGACTTGAGGTGCCCGAATGTGTGGGACATCGTCGGTGATGCCGGCGGTTCGGTGGCCGTTGTGAACTGGTACAACACCTGGCCGGCCTATCCCGTCAACGGCGTGATGATCTCCGACCGCATCCAGTTCTGGCGCTCAGCGGGGCTTTCGGGTGAGGGACCGCCCTCTGACCGCCATCTCTACCCGCAGGCGATGGCCGACGAATTCCAGCCGCTTATGATGCACCCCTGCGAGGTGGCTGCGGAGGAATTCGCCCGCTACATCGAACTGGCCGATGGCCACGCAGAGTCGCTGATCGAGCGACCGCTGAAGAAGCGCGAAGCCGAGTCGGAACTCCGCTTCGTCATCTCATCGGACATCTCGACCAAACGCTGCCTGCTGCACTGCCTGGATCACCGGCCGGCCGTCTCTTTGACGGCCACCTACTTCTGGGCCATGGACAAGGTCCAGCACATGGGGCTGCACTACGTGCCGTTCATGGAACACGGGAGCAGCAGCGAGCGGGAACGCAGGCGATACGGCAACATTGTGCCGGCGGAGTACCGCTTCATCGATGATGTGTTGGGCGAGGTAATGCAGCGAATGGGGCCCGAGGACACGCTCATCGCAGTCTCTGACCACGGCTTCGCCTTCGAGCCGAAGCGCGGCACCTATGGCCACAAGCGCGCGCTGCCGGATGGAGTCTTTCTGGGGTGGGGCCGCGGCCTGACCGGCGGTCGACAGCGGGAGGACATCACCGTCTTCTGCGTGGCGCCGACTGTCCTGCATCTGCTCGGACTGAAACAGCCCGAGGAGATGCGGGGCCGCTCGGTGGCCCGGCAAGAGGCGGACGGGAACGCACCGGACCTGCGCCAGAGCTCTGGCCGTGGGAGTTGAGTCGTGGGCGAGGGAGTTACTGATGCCGGCCGACGGGGCATAGCCGTTCAAGACAGGCCCGAGGGCAGGTTGTTTGTGATCGGCATAGACGGTCTTGCGCCGTTCATCATAGATACGATGATCGAGCAGGGGGAACTGCCCGTCTTCGGCCGGCTCCAGGCCGAGGGATGCTACGGGCCACTGCGGACGATCAGCCCCACGAACTCGTCGCTGCTCTGGACGACGATCGCCACGGGCCGCCATCACCGCGATCACGGTGTGGACCACTTCCGCTACTACCGGCTCTTCGGCCGGCGCTACAGCCACTTCGACCTGCGCAAGGGCCCGTGGGTGACCAAGCGCCTGCTGCGCACGGCGCGGATGCTGGGCTTCCTGCGGACTACTCTCTTCGACAACCGCCACGTGCGCGAGATGCCGTTCTGGGAGGTCGCCAGCCATGCCGGCCTGCGCGCGGGAGTGGTCAACTGGTGGCACACGTGGCCGGCCCCGCCGACAGACGGCTTCGTCGTCTCCGACCGGCTGCTCTATTGGAGAAACCTGGGCGACCGGGACAGCTCGCGCCTCCGCTCGCGTCTGACCTATCCTGAGAAACTGGCACAGGAACTTCGGCCCCTCCGATGCCGCCCCGAGGACTTGACCATCGGGGATCTGCAGCGCTACGTGCGCCTGCCAGAGAAGGAGCTGCGCCGCTTCACTGAAGCGGAGTATCGCGCCAATAGCCTGCGCGGAGAGCTGCACTTCTTCGTGGCGGCGGACCGCTCTTGCGAACGCTTCCTGGACCACTCCCTGGACACCTACGACGATGCCGATCTGGTCGCCGCTTACTTCCGCAGTCCCGACCTGGCGCAGCACTGCGCCTTCCAGCACTCCGCCTGGGCCCAGGAGCGCCACTCCACGCCCGAAGAGCGCGAGCAGTTTGGCAATGTTGTCGTCGAAACCTACCGGGATATGGACCTGATGCTCGGAAGGCTGATGGAGCGCATGGGACCGGAAGACGGCCTGATCGTCGTCTCCGACCACGGATTCACCTTCGTGGACGAGAGGCGCGGTTACTGCCACCGCTACGGCGAGCCGCCCGGCGTCATCTTCGCATGGGGTCCACAGTTTCGCGAAGGCGCACCGATAGAGGCCGCGGATGTTTACGATGTGGCGCCGACCGTGGTGCGCCTGCTCGGCCTGCCTGCATCGCAGCAATTTGAAGGCCATTGCCTGGAGCAGGTCCTGGCACCGCGTTTCATCGAGGAGCATCCGGCGCGGGTACCGGTTCCCGGTTACGGCCCGCGGCGCCCCATACGATCGGGGATAAGGACCCCACCTGGCATTGAGAAGGAGATTCTCGAGCATCTCAGGGGCCTAGGCTACCTTAAGTGAGCCGCGCGATTCCTGCGCAAGGCGACACAGGAGGAGCGCCGGGAAACGCCGCGAGTTTCATCCAGAGTTCCATCCAGTTTCTGCCAGATTTTCCACATACTGCTTTCCAGGATGGACATCTGTTGTCACGTGCTGGCAGAATGGGCGGGAAATCGGCGCTGCCGGGGGAGTCGCAACTCTTGGGGTGTGGCACGGATAGGCAAGCCCTGGCAAGGGATGCCGCGGAAAGGCATGGAGCGGGCGAGGGGATTCGAACCCCCGACTTCCAGCTTGGGAAGCTGGCATTCTACCACTGAATTACGCCCGCTCCGAGGGGCTCCATTCTACGGCGAGCGCCCGGATGAGTCAAGGTTCTGGAGCACGCGCGGCGCTGCCGCGTTTTCTGCGCAGAAAGGGCTTGACAAAGCCGGCCCGGCGGGCATAATGGTTTGCCGTCGCGCCAGGGGAGCATGCGCTCGGGCAGGAGGCCCTACCATGAACCACGCCACAGCGTAGTGACGCACCGATAGGCCTGAGCGCTGTCGGTTCCGTACGGTTGGAGGCGCCCATCACCGGGCGCCCGAGCATCCAGGTTCACCCCCCAACGAACGCCTGACCCCGGGGCACGTATGAGTGACGACATGCTGCAAGTTGAGCCGCACCTTGCGGACGGCGAGGAGCTGCTGCAGGTGACGGAGACGGATGTGACGCGCCAGGGGCAGTTCGGCCGCCGGTGGGTGGCGGTGACCGATCGCCGCGTGCTGACCTTCGGGGCGGACGGGCCTGTCGAAGGGCCGGAGATGGCCCTGGAGCTGGCCGAGATCCGCTCGGTGCGCAGTCACCACCTGGTCGGCCAGGTGGCGCTGCAGGCGGAGGTGGACGGCCGGCGCGTGGAGCTTGCGCGCGGGTCGAACTCGATGTCGGCGGAGTTCAGCCGGCTGGCCAAGGCGCTCAACGATGCGTGCGAGAAGGGCAAGAAGCCGGAGTTCCCCGAGCAGGAGGAGGAGCCCCGCCACTGCCCGCGCTGCGGTCGGCTGCTGCCGGAGAAGGGCAGCTTCTGCCCCGCCTGCCTCAGAAAGCGGGAGGTGCTCAGCCGGTTCTGGCGCTATATGCGACGTCACCTGGCCATGCTGCTGCTGGCGGGCGGCGTGATCATGGTCTTGGTAACCGTGGCGGTGCTGCCGCCGTTGCTGGTGAAGGTGCTGGTGGATGAGGTGTTGCTGGGGGACGGCGGCCGTCGGCTGCTGCTTCTGCTGATCGCTGCGCTGGTGGGCGCGCGCCTGGTGACCACCGGTCTGGAGATGGTGCGCGGACGGGTGGTGGCGGCGTTGAGCGCGCGCATCGTGCACGATCTACGCTTCGACCTTTACCAGGCAATCCAGGCGCTGACGCTCAAGAGCTACGACAAGACGCAGACGGGCACGCTGGTGTCGCGTCTGACCCACGACACGTCGCGGGTGAACTGGTTTTTCATAGACGTGGGCGTGTTCTTCCTGCCGAGCGTCTTGCAGTTGGTGGGCATCCTGGTGATGCTGTTCGTACTGAAAGTGAAGCTGGCTCTGTGGGTGATGCTGCCGGTGCCGGCGGTGGTGCTGGTGACTCGCTGGTTCTACCGCCGCCTGCGGGGGCTGTATCGCCGGGTCTGGCAGCGGCACGCGATGATGAGCGCACGGGCGACAGACAGCATCTCGGGCATCCGCATCGTGAAGGCGTTCAGCCAGGAGCCGAAGGAGACGGACCGGTTCCGCGACCACAGCGTAGAGGTGGCCGACGCGACGGTGACAGCAGAGGCCATGTGGGCGACGGGCCGACCGCTGATCGGGCTGGTCATGGCCACCGGCAGCTTCCTGGTGTGGTACTTCGGCGGGCTGGGCGTCATGGAGGGGGACGTGACCTACGGCACGCTGATGGCTTTCCTCAGCTACCTGTGGATGTTCTATGGGCCGCTGGGGATGATGACGGGCTTCGTGGACTACATCAACCGCTCCTTCACGGCGGCCCAGCGGGTGTTCGAGGTCATCGACGCAGACCAGGAGGTCTACGAGGACCCGGACGCGAAGCCCCTGCCGGCGGTGGACGGGGCCATACGTTTCGACGAGGTGGAGTTCGGCTACGTGCCCGACCGGCCCGTGCTGAAGGGCATGAAGATGGACATCCAGCCCGGAGAGATGATCGGCCTGGTAGGCCGCTCCGGGGCCGGCAAGACGACGGTGTGCAACCTGATATGCCGGTTCTACGACGTGGACGACGGCGCCGTCACACTGGACGGGACGGACCTGCGCAAGCTCAGGCTGCGCGACCTGCGGCGCCATATCGGCATCGTGCCGCAGGAGTGCTTCCTGTTCAACGGAACCATCGCGGAAAACATCAGTTACGCCAAGGCGGGCGCCACTCGGCAGGAGATCATCCGGGCGGCCACAGCGGCCAATGCCCACGGGTTCATCATGCGCAAGCCGGACGGCTACGACACGATGGTGGGCGAGCGAGGCGCCCACCTGAGCGCCGGCGAGAAGCAGCGCGTCGCCATCGCGCGCGCCATACTGCATAACCCGAAGATACTCATCCTGGACGAAGCCACCAGCTCGGTGGACACCGAGACAGAGGCGCTGATCCAGGAGGCGCTCGGACGGCTGGTCTACGGGCGGACGACCTTCGCCATCGCGCACCGGCTCAGCACCCTGCGCAACGCCGACCGACTGCTGGTCATCGAGGACGGCAAACCGGCCGAGGTGGGCACGCACGAGGAGCTGATGGCCAACAAGGGTACCTACCAGAAGCTGGTCGAGATGCAGTCCAGCGTGTCATCCGTCACCGGCGTGGGCGGATGAGGAGGCGGCCATGCCCAGAGAGGTGGACTTCAACATAGACCCGGAGATCCGGGAGCCACACTACGAAGGGATTGACCCCGGCAGGCTGCGGGTGTTCGAGGACGGCAGCGGCCGGCTGCGGCTGACCGTGCGCGGGGAGCGCTCCTACGTGGACGTGCAGGTCGCCCACGCGTTCCCCTTCTCGGTGCCAGACCGCTACGTGGGCTTCCTGGACAGCAAGGACAAGCTCATCGCCACGGTCGCGGACCTGGCCGACCTGGACGCGGAGTCCCGCCA
>CAYFVS010000010.1:0-5969 GCA_964346565.1 uncultured candidatus Brocadiaceae bacterium
CTCGGTCGGCCTGACGCGGGTGCGGAGCCAGGCCGGCACGTCCTCGGCTGCCATGGCGGAGTCCATAGCCACCAACCCCGGCCTGCTGGCAGAGATGGGCTCGCTCGGCGATGCCGGCACGCCCTGCACGTGGCCGCACGACGAGGACGAGGCCGGCGTGTGGGAGATGGACCGAGAGGTCCTGACGAGCTGACCCGGATACCCCACGCGGCTCTTCCGTCCAGCGGACGCTCTTTCGCGCATGCCACGGCCTCCGCGCTCGCCTGTCTTCGACATGCCCGGACGGCACGCCTGCGGCAGCTCGGTTGCGCGGGCCTGGCTGAAGAGCAGGATCCCCTCGCCCGTGTCAAGACAGCGCGTTGTCCTTGCTCCGTTGCACCTTCCTCCGTAAGTTGGGCAGCTCTGAGCCATTGCGCCCGATCCCGAAGAGCCCTCTGTGGAATACCCGGGCTAAGGTAGTTGCCGCCAGCGGCCCGGGCTGGTTACGTTGGGCTTCATACGTCCGGGAACGGGATGAGAACAGGCAATGGTCGAGCCGCACGCGTGGCCGGGCGCTGAACGATAAGAGCTCCCCGGCGCCATGATGAGGTCGTATCGGTAGGGCAACTGACTCAGGCCAAAGGAGGTGTCGCCTTGGTATCCAGAGAGGATCATGCTTCCAGGTCTTCGGTATGGGCGCGCTTGTCGCGGTCCTTCGCATCTCAGTGGCGCCGGCGCCAGCTCGTGCTGCCTCTCGGAACCGTTGTAACGTTGGCAGCGCTGGCAGTTGGGCTTGTGCCGGCACGGCCGCCCGCGGACGGAGCGCCTGGGGAGACAGCGGCCACAGAGCAGCCATGGTATGCCGTGAACACTCAGCCGCCCAACGAGCCCGGTTTCTTTGCTCGTGTAGCGGGTCCGGAAGTGGCGCGCTGCCGTTACGAGCTTGACGGCGTGTCGCGCAGTTGCCTGATGTTCCGGGACAGCGGGAGCGTCGAGCAGGAGGTCACCCCCGCGTCCGGTCAGCATCTGGTGTTCTGGGTCGGCGCTGATTTCGACTACCGCGAACGGGCGTACTGGTGGGAGTCTGCCGAACTGCGCGTCTTCGCGGTGGGCGAAGGGCGGCCGAGAAGGCTGTTGTGGCGCGGCGCATGGCTGAAGCAACGCCCGCGTTTCAAGAACGAATGGAAGAGAGTGTCGCTGGACCTGAACGCATATGCCGGCACGCCGGTGCTGCTGGTCTTCCAGGTGGACATCCGGCCGGACGGACCGGTCACCTGGCCTGACCCTTTGTGCCTTCTGTCTGAACCTTACTTGAGCAGCACGGAGCCGGCGGAGCGCCCCAACGTCATCCTGTGGTCAATCGAGACCACGCGGCGTGATCACCTCAGTCTCTACGGCTACGAGCGCCCTACCACGCCGTTTCTGGAAGAGCTGGCGCAGGAGGCCGTCGTCTTCGAGCACCCCTTTGCTCAGTGCTCCTGGACGAAGCCGTCAGTAGCCAGCATGCTCACCGGGCTGTATCCCTCGCAGCACGGCGTGGGGTGCTCCCTGGACCGGCTGGCCGACAGCCACGTCACCCTGGCGGAGATTCTGCGGGCCCACGGCTATGGCACGGTGGGTTTCGTGGCGATGTCCCAGGTCAAGCCGGAGTTCAACTACGGTCAGGGGTTCGACCACTACGCGTTCACGCTCGGCATCCCGGCCGACACCATCAACGAAGAAATCCTTCACTACCTGGACGGTCAGATGCGCCAGCCTTTCTTCCTCTTCGTTCATAGCCTGGACCCCCACGGGCCGTATCACGCACCGGGTCACTTCAGGGATTTCTTCGATGCCGAGTACAGGGGGCCTTTGCGCCGCTTGGAGAAGCTGGCGCCCCCTGAGATCCGCCGCGGCGAGCCAGAGGTGAAGACCTCGCGCGACAGGGAATACGTCGTGGCCCGTTACGACGCCGAGCTGCGTTACACCGACAGCGCGATGCGGCGCTTCGTAGAGGGTCTGAAGGCGCGAGGGTTGTGGGACAACACGCTCATGATTATCACCGCCGACCACGGGGAGGAGCTGCACGATCACGGGAGCTGGGGTCACAGCGACGACCTGTTCATAGAGAACCTGAGCATCCCACTGCTGATGAAGCTGCCGGCGCAATCGCTGGCCGGCAGGCGGGCAGAGGGGCTGGCAGGTCACATAGACTTGGCGCCCACCATTCTGCGTGCTGTTGGCGTGGAAGTGCCCCCTGAATGGCCGGGGGTGGACTTGCTGTCCGAACTGGCAACCAGTGGCAGCACGGCACGGCGTCGTCACTATGCCGAGTACCTCCCTCTCAGGAGCCGGAAGCAGGCCAAGCGGCACTTCAGCGTGATAACCGACCGCTACCAGTACATCGAAGCCCACTATGAGGAGCCAAGGGGACAGAAGCAACAGTACCTGTTCGACCTGGCTGCCGACCCGACCGCCCAGAAGGACCTCGCGGAGCAGGCCGGGCAGGTCTTCACTGACTTCGCTGAGGCCATGGACCGGCGCTACGGACACCCCGGCTGCACGATCGTGGCCAAGAGCGCCCTTGTGCAGCGCGCCTACCGGGGGACCCTCCGCACTGATGGCTGCTTCGAAGGCGTCACGCCGAGAGGGAACGAGGGAGATGACCTGGTTGACCTCTCGGAGGACGGCAAAGTGCTGCGCTTCCGGTTCACCGTGGCGCACGACGAAGATGCGCTCCATTTCCGCGCCGAGCCGGCGCATAGCTCCGTGACCCTCGAGGTAGAATCGGACGGGGCGGAAGATCCCGTGCTGCGGATCGGGCGTGGGGCTGAGCGCGCGCCGATTCCCTTCAGGGCGCCGGAGCATAGAAGCCCTCTGGACGTAGATTTCGGCGACGAAGTGACGTGTGAAGTCGGCGAGGGAGCGGCGCTGTTCATGTGGCGGCAGGAGGTCTACGCCCCCCACGAGGTCGAGCAGATCGAGCCAGGGCGGCAGACACTGAGGGAACTGCGGGACCTGGGTTACCTGTAGGACCGCTGGCCTGTGCCGGCTGGAGAACCGGCTGGACCGGCCTCAGCGCTCACGCTGCACGCCTGTGATGGCGCTGGGCCAGATCCGGGCAGCGGGTGCAAAGAATAGTGCGGGTGGGCTGGGGTTGACCCACCCGCACGAGGGGCTGCTGTCGGGGAGGGGGGCACTCACCCGACAGCTCACGACGCTTTCTTTTGGGTGGGAGCGTCGTGATGTAAGGGACAGGCAGCTACGTTCAGATCAAGCAAAGACCATGCCAGTCGCAACGTGCTGCACGGCCCCGTTTCCCCCTCAACTTAGACAAAGGCCATAGCTCCGTCTCTTGACCCCTTTTAGGCGTCCCCGGCGGCAAGCGCTAACTCACCCCAAACACTACAGCCAATATAGCGGACGGGCGGGCAAGATGCAAGGGAATATCCGGATTCTACAGAGAGCCGTCCGAAGTCTGTATTATTTACAGACTTACGCAGCGCGCACGGGACTATCGGAGGTCGTATTTCTGGATTTTCCGGTAGAGCGTGCGCTCTCCGATGCCCAGCAGTTCGGCCGCGCGCTCCCGGTTGCCGTCCACCAAGTCGAGGGTGCGCTGGATGTGCAGCTTCTCCAGCTCCTCCAGCGGCTGCCCCGCCAGGGCGCTCAGGGTGGGCTCCTCCCGCAGGCGCCCCATCTGCTCCAATATGTAATCGGGCAGGTCGTCTTCCCCCAGCACCCGGTCGGCGGTGGCCACCACCATGTGCTCGATGCAATTGCGCAGCTCCCGCACATTGCCCGGCCACTGGTAACGGAACAGCATCTTGCGGGCCTGCCCGCTCAGCATCTCCACCGGCTTCTCGTACAGGTCGCTGAGCTCGTGCATGAAGCGTTCGATCAGCAGGGGAATGTCGCTCTGCCGCTCCCGCAGGGGGGGCACGTTGATGACCATGACGTTCAGCCGGTAGAACAGGTCGCGC
Organism: uncultured candidatus Brocadiaceae bacterium; assembly: GCA_964346565.1. Lineage (GTDB taxonomy): Bacteria > Planctomycetota > Brocadiia > SM23-32 > SM23-32 > JAWOCH01. Next base: position 3,942 of record CAYFVS010000010.1, read on the forward strand.
CGGAAGGTGCTCTCCTCGATCTTCTGCCGCAGGTCCTGGTTGGTGGCAGCTATCAAGCGCACGTCCACGTGGCGGGCCTCGTTGCTGCCGACGGGCACGATCTCCCCGTACTCCAGCACCCGCAGCAGCTTGGTCTGGCTGGAGATGGGCATGTCCCCTATCTCATCCAGGAACAGCGTGCCGTGGTTGGCGTACTCGAACAGCCCCTCCCGTGAGCTGACGGCCCCGGTGAAGGCCCCCTCCTTGTGGCCGAACAGCTCGCTCTCCAGGATGCTCTCCACCAGGCCGGCACAGTTCAGAGGGACGAACCGGTTGTGCCGGCGGTCGCTGTTGTAATGAATCGCGCGGGCCACCAGCTCCTTGCCCGTGCCGGTCTCGCCCTGGATCAGGACCGTGGCGGAGGTGTTGGCGATCTGGCGCATCTTGCGGAAGACGCGCTGCATGGGCCGGCTGTTGCCCACGATGCTGGCGAAGCCATAGCGCTCGGCCAGCTCGCTCTGCATGGCGGCCCGGTCGCGGGCCAGAAGGACTTGCTCGGCAGCCCGGTCCACCATGGCGCTCAGCTCGACCGGGTTGATCGGGGTCTGCAGGTAGTAGAGGGCGCCTTCCTTGATGGCGTTGACGGCCTCGTCGGCCTTCGAGCGGGGCGTGACTACTATCACCTGGCAGTCCGGGGCGGCGCTCCGCGCCGCGCGCAACACCTCCATCCCGCTGCGCCCGTCAAGTTCGATGCCGGTCAGCACGATGTCGTAGCGGCCGGAACGGGCCTCCTCGAGCGCCCCATGGGGGTCGGTGGCCATCACGCAGTCCCGTTCCCCCTGCTGCAGGGCGGCGCTGATGGTCTCGCTGACGGGACCTTCCTCGTGGCAGACCAGTATGTGGACGCGGTCGTCCATAGGGCTCGCCGGACTTGGCCCAGGCAGCCTATGACGTTTCCTTCAGGGCTGCCTTGCGGCTGAGCCGCACACTGTTGTCCTGGACGCTCAGCACTTTGACCGGGATGGTGTCGCCGATCCGGCAGACGTCGGTCACTTCCTTGACGTAGCTGTCGTCCAGCTCGCTGATGTGGCACAGCCCGTCCGCGCCGGGGAACAGCTCGACGATGGCGCCGAAATCCTTCAGCTCCACCACCGTCCCCTCGTAGATGGCGCCGACCTGCACCTCCTGGCCGAGCTGTTCGATGTAGGCGGCTGCCTCCTCGGCCCGTCCGGCCTCCTCGCTGCTGACGGTGACGGTGCCGTCGTCCTCGACGTCGATGTTCACATCGTACTTCTCCTCCAGGCCCTTGATGGTCTTGCCGCCAGGGCCGATCAACTTACCGATGCTGTCCACGGCGATCTGGACGCGGATGAGCCTGGGCGCATAGGGGGAGATCTCCTCCCGCGGCTTGGCCAGCGTGCCGAGCATCTTGCGCAGGACCTGCATGCGCGCGTCACGGGCTTGTCGCAGTGCCCGGCGCAGCAGGTCCAGCCCCACGCCCTTGATCTTCACGTCCATCTGCACGGCGGTCACGCCGTGCTGGGTGCCGGCCACCTTCAGGTCCATGTCCCCGTGGAAGTCCTCCGTGCCGGCGATGTCGGTCAGCAGGTGCGCCTGTCCGTCCTGCTCGACCAGACCTATCGCGATGCCGGCCACCGGGTTGGTAATCGGTACGCCCGCGTCCATCAGGCACAACGTGGCGGCGCAGACGCTGGCCATCGAGGAGGAGCCGTTGGACTCGAGGATGTCCGCCACGATGCGGATGGTATAGGGGAACTCCTCCGGGCCGGGCAGCACGGCCAGCAGGGCGCGCTCGGCCAGCTCGCCGTGGCCGATCTCACGTCGTCCCGGCCCGCGGATGGGCCGGACCTCGCCCACCGAGAATGGTGGGAAGTTGTAATGGAGCATGAATTTCTTGGGTTCTTCTTCGACCAACGGATCCAGGATGCGCTGCTCGTCGCGAACCGTGCCCAGCGTACCGGCGGCCAGTGACTGCGTCTCGCCGCCTCCGTCCAGCATGAAGGTGAGCGAGAACCTGAACATCTGCCT
>CAYFVS010000011.1:0-2340 GCA_964346565.1 uncultured candidatus Brocadiaceae bacterium
ACCGGCACCATGAAGATCCTCGACGCCCCGGCGGACGCACCCGGTATCTATCGGGCGTCCTACGTCGGCACCAACCGCTTCGTGCGCGTGCGGCTCCTGGAGAACGGGACTATGGTCCTGCTCGTCTCGGCGACCGCCGTGCTGGGCCACAAGCGCAACAGCCCATAACGGGTGAGACCTTGAGCTTCCCCAACCTCTTCAAGTTAGTCACGCTGAGAGCCTCCGCACCCGAGACGTCGGCGAGCCCGCAGAATGGGACGGCCGTCGGCGGCTTCGGTGCGTGGCGGGAGCTCGAGGTCTTCGTGGACATCACTGCCGTATCGTTCACGGGCGGAACCTCGCCCACAGCGCAGCTCGACGTCTGGCTGCAGCGAACACCGGATGGGGGCACCACTTGGGATGACGTTATAGCCCTCCAATCGTCGGCACTCGCTGCGGCAGCGACGGAGAAGCTGCTCGGCTTCGTCAACACCAGGATCGGAACCCCGGCCGCTCCTGCAGCAGTGCAGGCGGCCGGGGGCTCACCCCCGTTCGCTCAGCGAGTGGGGACCATCTCCGAAGAGATGCGGGTGGCCTGGGACCTGACCATGACAGGCTCACCCACCACCCAGTCCGTCACCTTCTCCGTGGTTGCCCGTGGCAGACCGTGAGGTGCCAGAGTGGCTCTTGCCGAACTGGACACCGCCCTCACGGACCTGGCGCAGTTCAAGGCGTACCTGAAGGAAGAGGGGGACGCAGACAAGGGTCTCATTGAGGACCTGATTAAGAAGGCCAGCGGCCTCATCAGCGTCCACTGCGACCGCAAGTTCCAGCAGGACACCTACGTCCACTACTTCAACGGGCGCAACCGAGAGACCCTCTACCTCCACCACTGGCCTGTCACTTCTCCCATCACCGGGATCTGGGTGGACGAAGGCCGCGCATTCGGCAGCGGGACGGCGCTCACCGAAGACCGCGTGGACCAGGTGGAGACCGGTTCCTTCGTGGTGGGCACCCGAGAAGAGGACCGCGGCGCCATCAAGCGCATCGGCGGCACCTGGCTCCGGGGCTGGGACGTCATCAAGGTGTCGTATCAGGCCGGCTATCAGCTGGCGTCCCTGCCGCACCCGGTAGTCCAGGCGGCCAACCGCCTGACGGCCTACCTGTACAGCATCGCCGACAAGCGGATGCACGCCAAGACCACGGAGAGCGTCCTGCCTGGAGGCGGCTCCTTCAGCATCGTGGACCACGTGGAGCTGCCGAAGGACGTCAAGGATATGCTGCGGCGCTTCCGCAAGGAGCTCTACTGATGGCCATTCAGATGGAGCTCAAGGTGGACACGGAGAAGCTCAGGCAGATCGTGTCCCTGGGTGGCGACATCGGCGAGCCCCTGAAGGAAGGGATCCGGCTGGTGTTCATCCAGATCGGCAACGTGCTGCAGCGCAGCGTGACTCGCCGCTCGGGCGCACGGGCGCGGAGCTGGCTACCCAAGCCGTCCAAGGAAACCGAGTTCACCGTCACCAGCGAGAAGCTGAAGGCCCGCGGCGTCTTCGGCTCCAACCTGGTGTACGACCTCCAGCGCCGCTTCGGTGGCCCCATCAGGCCGAAGAACGCGAAGTGGCTGGCCATCCCGCTGCCGCCCGCGCTCACACCGGCCGGCGTGGCACGGAAGAAGAGTCCGCGGGAGTACGACTTCCTGGTGCCAATCAAGACGAAGGCCGGAAACCTGCTTCTCGCCAGGCCGGAAGAGGACGACACGATCACGCCGTTCTACGTGCTGAAGCGCGAGGTACACCAGGAGGGCAACGACGACGTAGAGGCCGCGGTGGACAAGGTGCGTCGTGACGTGCCGGCCATCATGGACAGGCCGCTCCAGGCCCACATCGACGCCCATCTCAGGAGGGCGGGCTGATGGCGGGAATGGTCGAGCAGCTGATGGCGGAGATCGCGGCCAACAGCCTGACGCGGATCGACGGGACGAGCCCCTACACCAACACGCTCGTCAAGGTTCACCGCACCGCGCTCGACCCGGACCAGTTTGGCCAGGAGCACCCCGCGGTCTGCATGGTTCACGGGGAGGAGGAGCCCGACTCCGGCAGCCCTCACAACGGCCTGAAGGGCTTCTGGGTGGTGCGGCTGTCGCTGGTGCTGTGGGTCAAGAACAACAACAGGAACCTTGAGCCGGCAACGGTGGTGAACTCATGGAGGGATGACCTGCTCCTGGCCATGATCGGCGGCAACAACAACCAGGACCTCTTCATCTTTCATGCAGACGGCCTGCTAACTGGCACGATCGACGCTGGGATCGGGGGCTACGATAGCTTCATCTACCTCACCGATTCTGCCGAGCGGGTCATTCTT
>CAYFVS010000012.1:0-8726 GCA_964346565.1 uncultured candidatus Brocadiaceae bacterium
GCCCACTCCAGGCAGAGCATCAGGCTGAGCCGCAGGAAGCGGAAGTCCGTGCGGCCGGGGATGATGACCTCCCAGCATCCGTCGTTGGTGTAGTCCAGCGCGTGCTCGCGGGGTATCCCCACGCGTTCGAGCGCGGGGACGAGGGCTTCGTCGTTGAACAGGGCGGGCATCCCACCGCCTCCGTCCCTGAGCACCCTGCAAGTGAAGTGCACCAGCTCGTCCGGCGAGTCCTCGTGCAACCGGACCGTCAGCAGGGGGTTGGTCATCTCGTTACGGCGGAACGCCTCCAGCAGCAGGTAAGTCAGCAGGTTCGTGCCGTCGGCACCGTCGGGCCGCAGGCCGCCGACCACGATGTTTTGCAGCCAGTGGTTGGTGGCGTCCAGCCCGTCCCGGTGCGTGCCGATCTGGGAGGACGTGTAGTGTCGCGTCCCGCGGTCGGGGTCAGGCTGCTCGGGCCTCCTCGACTCGGCCAGTTGGTCCTCGGTGGTCTTTGCGCGCTCGTTGAACTTCAGGCAGAAGCAGCTCACCAGCTCCATCGCCGCCGTCAGGTCAAGCCGACCGGACTCAAGGTCTGCCTCCAGGAACGGCCATACGTACTGGTCGAGCCGGCCCATTGCGTTGGCGTTCATGGTCGAGTGGAAGACCATGTGCAGGAGCCAGACGGACTGCAGTGCCTGGCGAAAGGTCCGTGCCGGGCCATCGGGGACCTGCCGCAGGTCAGCCGCCATGCGGCGCAGGTCGGCGGCGCGCTGCTCCACGCCTGCACGTTCGGCCTGGACCGCGCAACGCTCAGCCAGCCGGGCTGCGTACGTGCTTACGCCGTCCAGCGCCACGACGACGGAGTCCAGGAAGTGCAACTCCTCCTCCGACCCTGCGGCTGCGTGTGCCTTCCTCGCCTGTGCGCGGATGCCCGACAGGCCCAGGCGGAGCAGGCGGGGGTAGTCCGGCACCACGTGCCCGAACACGGAGCGCATGCTCAGGCCCTGCTCCTCCGCCTGCGAGCGTTCCTCCTCGGTCAGATAGCACGGGAAGCCCCACTCCGCGTGCACGCGAGGTCCCTCCAGGGTCATCGAGCCGGCGAAGAGCTGTCCGTCCCACAGGTCGGTCGGCATCTGGCGGAGCTTCAGCGCGATCGCCCGTGCCTTGCGCACAGGCAGGGGTTCGGGCATGTGCTCATCGGCCACGCGGTCGGGGCAGTCCCAGGCGACCGGCGGGCGTTCCATGGCATCTCGGACGCGGCGCCTCAAGTCGCACACGCGGGATGTGTCCCGGACCGACTGCACGCGGTCGGAGATCTCCACGGCTCAACCTTCAGCAGAAGGGCAATGGAACGGGTGCGGTCCATCGTAAGGGGCGGCTTGCGCGCAGGTCAACCGGCCGGCGGCTTCCGCAACCCAGCCCACCCCTGGGACCGTCGCGCGAGGTGGGGATGATGCCTGGCAAAGGCCTCGGGAACCGGCAAGTGGCGGGGACCTCGAAGGACAGTGGTGCGGATGGGGGGATTCGAACCCCCATGGAGGGTTAACTCCACTAGGTCCTGAACCTAGCGCGTCTGCCAATTCCGCCACATCCGCGCCATCAGAACCATTGTACGTGCGGGGCCGACATTGTCAAGGCGACCGCCCAGTACGCCACAGCTCGGACGCGTGCCAGCGGAGGAAGTTCAGCATGAACAGCAGGGATAGCACAGTCACGGACAGCAGCGCCCAGAACAACACCGGTTCACCGGCGGGCAGAGCGGTTCCCCGCGTCCCGAGTGCAAGGTGGAGGTAGAAGAGCATGACCACGCCGACCTGGAGGGTGTATTTGGCCTTGCCCATCCAGTTGGCACCGACCACGGCTCCCGGACGGCTCAGGGCGCCACGCACTGCGCTCACGAGGAACTCGCGGAACACGTTCAGCAGGACCAGCCACAGCGGCGCCAGCCCGAGGTCCACGAACACCAGCAGCGCACTCAGCACCATGACCTTATCCACGACGGGGTCGAGGAGCGTGCCGAGGCGGCTGTGCACGTTCAGGCGCCTGGCCAGCCAGCCGTCCAGCCAGTCGGTGACAGCGGCGAGGACGAACAGGCCGCCGGCCAGCGACACTGCCCATAGCGCATCGCCGTAGGACAGTGCGACGATCAAGGGGACGAGGGCCAGCCGGGCCAAGGTGATGGTATTCGCGGCGGTCAGGGGATGCTCCTCCGGCGCTCAGAGGGGCGGACGGGCTTCCTCCTCTTGCTCGGGAGCCGGCTGTGGCAGGCGGAGAGGGGCGAGGTCGGAGGGCAGTATGTCGGCCGCGTGGCGATACTTCCACAGCCAGCCCCGATCCCACTCGCCGTTGGCGTTCTGGTCGCTGAACTTGTCGCCGGGGTCGGGCAGGCCGTTGTCGTTGGCGTCCTCCACGATTGGCTCGTCACGCAGCAGGAAGGGCGTGTTGCCGGGCATGCGGTCCGCCATGTGATCGTAGAAGCGGAGCATGATGCCCCCCGTGTCGAGCACGCCCGAACGGATGTCCACGCGTCCCATGTCACGCGGCAGATACTTGCCGAAGGGCAGCATGGACCACAGCACCAACACGGTGCCGGTCAGCACGATGCCGCTGAGCAGCCCCAATACGCCGCCGCCGAGCCATTCGACGGCGGCCGGACACTCCACGCCCGGGAAGGTGGCCTTCAGCTTCCACCAGCGACTCAGGCCGATCACTGCGGCGAAGATGACCACGAACGAGATCGCAGTGAGGTAAGTCTGGGCCAGGTACTCGCCGGGGGTAAGCGCGCTGAACACCATGGCGGCCGGGCGGCAGAAGGTCAGGGCGAAGAGGAATCCGAGCGTGTTGCGGCACAAGATGTAGGCGCTGAAGAACGCGCCGTCTCGCGCCCCGTTGTAGCCCAGGAACAACACCACCACGATCACGAAGAGAACGGCCAGGCTGCTTGTCATCGGTGGCCCCCCTTCCGACGCCGTGGGCCTTTGCCGAAGCCCCGCAGCACGCGATGGACCTCCTCGATGGCGGTGATGCCCGCCGCGACCTTAGTGAGAGCGTCCTGGTACATCGTCCGCAGGGCCGCGCCCCCGGCCGCTTTCCTGATGCTGGCCGGCGAGGCGCCGGGCTGTTTGAGGGCCGCCTTGACCTTGTCCACGGGGATGAGCATGCTGAACAGGCCGATCCGCCCCCGGTAGCCGGTGCCCAGGCAGGAGCTACAGCCGCCGCCGGCGAACCACTGGCCCGGCTGCGAAGGGTCCATGTCGAGCTTGCGCAACAGCTCCGCATTGGGCGCGACCGGCCGCCGGCAGTCTATGCACAGGCGACGCACCAGCCTTTGGCATGTCAAGCAGGTGACCCCGCGGTTGACCAGATCCGGGTCGCCGGTCCGCTCGGCGAGCATCAGCAGGGCGGCCGCGGCGCTCTTGGCGTGCAGGCCCGCCAGCACCTTGCCCTGCTCGGAGGCAAAGCGCAGCAGCAGTGGCGACTCGGCCTTGCCCCGGACATCATCGAACATCAGCGCCTGCGGCCCCTGGCGCATGATCTCATCGTACTGCTCCTCGAAGGGCCGGTCGCGGTCGAGCTGGTAGCGCCTGACCTGCTGCAGTTCGTGCTGCTCCTGCTCCTCGACTGCCATCAAGTCGGTCGTGAACACGTCCACCGCTCCGGCCATGGCGTAGAGCGTGGTGGTCACGCCGCTGCGCGGCGGGCCCGCGACGATGATCGCCCCGCGGCGCTGGGCCAGGGCGCTGCGGATGCGCTTGACCAGCGCCTTGTGCATGCCCAGTGCCTCGAGCCCGCCGCGGCAGAGCTCGCCGGTCCAGTCCGGCATGTGCATTAGCAGTACGGGCTTGCCTTCCCGGGAGCGGATATCTACCTTCACGGTTGCCGCTGGCATGCCACGCACCTGGGCGCGCAGGGAGCCGGACCCGGAGCGAGGGCGTCCCGCGCGGGTCAGCTCAAGGAAGCCGGCGGCGCTGCCTATGGCCTTGCTGCCGACCTCCGCTTTCAGTGCCTGGGTGTTCTGAGTCAGTCCGTCCAACAGGTGCTGGACGAGGAACTGGTTGTCGTGGGGGAAGATGCGCACCTGGTTGCTATGTGCGGTGCAGGCGTCCAGCAGAGCGTTCCTTATGACTTCCGCCCCCCCGGCGAGGGCCTGTCGTTCGGCCACGAACTCGGCGAAACGAGTGCCGTCGGCCTTGCTGATGAACACGTCTTCCGTGTCTAATTCGAAACCCGTCTCCGCCTTGACCAAGTTGCCGACCAGCGGGGCCGATCTCAGCATCTGCGAGCGGTGGTACGTACCGAAGATACGGTGGCGCTCCGGCACGGTCTCGTTGCGCCTGGCGATGTAGCCAGCCGTGGCGGCCAGCACGATCAGCAGCATCAGGAACGCGAAGACAACGTGCAGGAGCAACGCCAGCAGCAGCCCGAGCCCACCGGCGCTCAGCATCAGGACAGAGCAGCGCGCGTGGTCCATGCCGACCCCCCGCGCGTCGTAGCTGACCCACGACGTCAGGTATAGCCACACCCCGATGGCGACGGTCAGCAGTGCGAGCCAAAGGGGATGGCTGTAGAACGGGATCTGGACAGTGTGCGGGGGCTTCTCCATGGCCGGCGGTCGCACCAAGGGGCCCTCTGCTGCCCGTGCGTCCATCGGCCTTTCCGCGGCTGCTTCGGCGGGAGGGGCAGCGGGCTGGGCAGCGGTCCGGCGCGGCAGAGCGCTCAGCAGGATAAGCAGCAACACGAAGACCAGGCCGGCTTGGCGGAACGACTTCGGCAAGATTGCACGGGGGTGTTCTCTGCTCATCCGATGGAGGACTGCGCGATATCTATGCCCCGGAGAGCCATCTCGAGCGCCTCGCGGTTGGGAACGTACGCCAGCGCGACCCTCTTCTCAACCCATCCCTTCTTGATCAGTTCGGCGAAGGACTGCGTCCAGGTCCGCATCCCTTCCTGCCGCCCGACCTGTATCAGGTCGGTCAGGCGGGAGTTCTGCCCGTCCGCGATGGCCTGGCGTATGGCTGCGTTGGCGAACATGAGTTCCACCGCGGGCACAACGCGGATGTCCTCCTGGTAGGAAGGCACCAGCATCTGGCACAGGACGGCCTCGACGTTGGCGGCGAGGCTCTGGCGTATCAGTGCGTGTCTGCCGGCGGGGAACATGTCCAGAATGCGGCCGAACGTGCCCGACACGCTGGAGGTGTGCAGCGTGCCGAAGACCAGGTGGCCCGTCTCGGCGGCGCGCAGGCCGGCCCGAAAGGTCTCCAGGTCGCGCATCTCGCCGATCAGGATGACGTCAGGGTCCGCCCGCACGGCCGAGCGCAGCGCCTCCGCCCAATCGCGGCAATCGAGCCCGATCTCCCGCTGGTTCACGATGCTCTTGTTGTCGTGATGGAGGTACTCAATGGGGTCTTCGATGGTCAGGATGTGGTAGCGGTGTTTCATGCTGATCATCTCGATCAGCGCGGCAAGGGTGGTGGACTTGCCACAGCCGGCGGAGCCGCAGACGAGCACCAGGCCCTGCCTGACGTCGACAATGCGGGACAGGGCAGGCGGCAGGTGAAGTTCCTCCAGCGACGGTATGTCCGCGGTGAGCAAGCGCGCCGTCATCCCTATACGGCCCTTCTGGAGGAACACATTGATGCGCACGCGCCCGCCCTCTATGTCGCGCCCCAGGTCCAGGCTGCCCTTCTCGTTCAGCTCGTCCAGGCCGTCGGAGCCCAGAACCTCGCGAACCAACGCCTCGACCTCGTCGGCGGACAGAGGGTCGGCCCTGGTGCGGTGCAGGAGGCCGTCAACGCGGTAGACCGGCGGGTTGCCGGCCTTCAGGTGCAGGTCGCTGGCGCCGAGTTCCGGCATCTGGCGGAACAGCGTGTCCAGCCCGAACTTCCCGGACTGCGCCGCCATATCGTCTCCTCTTCGCCGTCTGGAAATGCGTCACAACTCGTCCGGCTCGTAGGCCAGCCCGCGTCGGAAGCGGGGGTTCTCCAGCCGGTGCTCGATGTCCACCTCGAACGCCTGGGCCAGCGGTTCCAGTATCTCGGGGTTCCGCTCCCACACCCGCCTGGCAGCGGCAACGACGCTGTTCAGCCCGGTGGGCGTCATCCTGCCCAGTGGCTGCCGCACACCGCCGCACGGCATGCCCAGCAGCCGCATGAGTGTCTTGATGGGCAGCGGATTGCGGGCTTTGCACAGGCGCGGCCCGTGGGGGCTGTCCTCGGTGGTCTTCACGGTCACCATGTCGAACAACGGCTCCAGTGCCTGCGCCAGTCGCTCACCTTCCTCGCGCTCCCCGCGCAGCAGAGCGCCGGTCATCTGCTGGACGGCGGCTGGCGCGACGTTGCTCACCACGCTGACCACCCCGCAGGCGGCGATCTCCGCGTCGGTCATCATGGCGCAGGTCAGCCCGTCGTCGCCACTGAGGATGTCGAACTCCGGCCCGCAACAAGCACGGGTGCGGCGCATGTTCGCCAGGTCGGCGCTGGCCTCTTTGACGGCGTTCACATTGGGGCAGGCATCCTGGAGCAGCGCCAGATCCTCCGGCAGCAGTTGCGTGCCGGTGCGGCCCGGGATCACGTACGGGATGACCTCCAGGCCAGCAAACTGCCGGGCGATGGGCTCCAGATACTCGCGGCGTATCTCGATGGAGCTGGGGCCATTGTAGTAGGGTTCGACCAGGAGGATGGCCTCAATCCCTTCGGCGGCAACGTGGTGCGTGCTGGCGACAGACTCGGACGTGCAGTTGGAGCCGGTGCCGCCGATGACCGTGCAGCGCCCGTCCGCGCACCGGTGCATGCTGATGATGACCTCGGAGTGCTCCTCCCAGTTCAGCGTTGGGCTTTCGCCGGTGGTGCCGGCGGCGAGGATGCCGCTCACGCCGGCGGCCACCTGGAACTCCACCAGACGCTGCAGAGCCTCCAGATCCACGCTCTGGGCCTGGTCGCCGCTGAATGGCGTCACAAGCGCCGTGTAGCATCCTTGGAAGGCGTGATTCACGGTGTGCTCCGCAGTGGTCCCGGCGGGTAAGTCAGGCGCGTTCTGGCCAGCGCGTGCGCCAGCCTGCCGCTTTGCATCCATTATTGAGAACGGGCAGGGCAAAGTCAACGCGAATCGCCCCCCGCCGGGGGACGTGGACAGGCAGCTGCGCAGGCGCGGCTAAGGTCGCACGGGCCGAGGTGCTCAGCGGTAGGGTAGCAGCGCCAGGAAGCGCGCCCGTTTGATGGCCTGCTTCACCATGCGCTGATGGCGGGAGCAGTTGCCCGAGCGCTTCTTGCCGAAGATGGCCGCCTCGCCGGACATCAGCCGCTGAAGTTGGTCGGTGTCCTTGTAGTCCACCACGTCCACGTTGTCACGGCAGAAGCGGCACCGTTTCCTGGGTCCTCGTCGTCTGCGTGCGGCCACAGCTAGAACGTCTCCTGTCTGGCATGGAGGGGGACGCAAGGTCGCCTCGGACACGTATGATAGTCGCCAGCGCGACCCGTGTCAACTTCCGGGCGACCCTCAGGACGTCCCGTAGCTTCTTTGTGATTCCGTGCCGACCGGCTCGTCCTGTGCCCCGGCGAATGGGAACTTGAGCGGTATGTTATAGCGGTCCAGCTTGTTGTAGATGGATTTCTCGCTCATGCCGAGCAGCGCGGCGGCTCGACGTTTGTTGCCTTCGGTATGTTTGAGCGTCTCGATGATGCACAGCCGCTCGACTTCCTCCATCGGAGTTCCGGCGGCGATGCGCAGTTCGCGTGCCGGCCGGCCGGTTGCGTCGCGGACCGGCCCGGGCAGGTCGTCGGGCCGGATGGCCCGCCCCTGGCAGAAGACCGTCGCGCTCTCCAGGAAGTTCTCCAGCTCCCGGACGTTGCCCGGGTAGTCGTAACTGCGCAGGAGGTCCATGGCTTCCGGTGTAATTGCACCGATCGCCTTCCCCGTCGCCCGGTTGTAGATCTTCAGGAAGTGGTAGGCCAGCAGGGGTATATCCTCGCGCCGCTCCCGCAGGGTGGGTATGCGGATGGTGACCACCTTCAGCCGGTAGTAGAGGTCTTCGCGGAAGCGTCCTTGTTCGACTGCGCTTTCCAGGTCCTGGTGTGTGGCGGCGATGATGCGCACGTCAACGGGGATGTGCCTGTCTCCACCGACGCGCTGGATCGCGCGGTCCTCGGTCACGCTCAGCAGCTTGACCTGCAGTTCCAGGGGCATGTCGCCTATCTCGTCGAGGAGAACCGTGCCGCCGTGTGCAGTCTCGAATCTGCCGATCCTCTGCTGCAGCGCGCCGGTGAAGGAGCCGCGTTCGTGCCCGAACAGCTCGCTCTCGAGCAGGTCCCGCGGTATGGCGCCGCAGTTCAGCTTGACGAAGGGCTCCCCGGCGCGGGGGCTGTTGCGGTGGATCGCGCGGGCGACCAGTTCCTTGCCTGTGCCCGTTTCGCCCCGGATTACCACGTTGCTGTCCACATGGCGCATGACGTCCATCCGGCGCAGCATCTGCCGCATGGGCCGGCTGGCGCCGACCAGGCGTTTCCCCCCGCCGGCGAAGCTCAGCCGCCGGCGTTCGCGCAGGGACATGCCCCGCTGAAGCCCCTCCTCGAGCGTGCTTTCCACGGCGTCCAGCAGGTTGCCAGCGCACGGAGGACGGCCAAGGCACTCAGAGGCGCCCAGTGTCCCGGCGGCCAGGGCAGTGCGCGGGTCATCGGGCTCCGAGATGGCCAGCGCCAGGATGGGGCGACGTTCGACGAGCGCCCGGCGTATGGCAAGCAGGGCATCGGCGG
>CAYFVS010000013.1:0-1695 GCA_964346565.1 uncultured candidatus Brocadiaceae bacterium
AGCTCCGCCCGGATCAGGTGCGTGACCAGCGCGGCCAGCCGGTCGTTCTCCCCGAACTGGATCTCCTCGGTGCTTATGGTGTCATTCTCGTTGATGACGGGCACGCAGGGCAGCTCGAACAGGGCGTGGATGGTGTTGGCGGCGTTCAGGTAGCGGCCGCGGTCGTCGAAATCCTCGTGGGTGAGCAGTATCTGCGCCGCGTGCAGGCCGTGACGGTGGAAGTGCCGCCGGTAGGTAGCCATCAGCACGCCCTGGCCCACGCTGGCGGCGGCCTGGCTGTCGGGCAGCGTGGCGGGGCGACGCTCCAACCCCAGGTCCGCCATGCCGCAGGCTATCGCCCCACTGCTGACCAGGGCCACCTGGCGGTCGTCCTGCACCATCCCGGCCAACTGGTCCGCCAGCGCGCCGACGCGGTCGTCATCCAGCGACGCACCGCCGCCGGTGAGCACGTTCGTGCCCACCTTCACGACGATGCGCCCGGCCTCGCAGACGTGCTCCCGACGCAGCTCCTCGGCCCGTTCCATCGGCCACTCCGTGGCTCAAGGGGGAATGTGAGCTTAACCGAAGGGGAACCGACGCATCAAGCTGTGACGCGCGTCCGGGGGTGTCACCGCCGCGTGCTCAGGGCGAACCATCGGAGCGCCGACGAAGCCGCAGAACAGCAGCCAGCAGCAGGACGGTCCCCGCGACCAGCAGACCCGGCCCCAGGTAGGGTACGCCCCAGCGGGGCTGGGCGCCCGGGCGGGAGACGACCACGGCTGCACCGTTCCAGCGGCGGCCGAACTCATCAAGCGTCTGCGTGTAGGGCTCGCCGGGCGGGTCCACAACGGTCAACTCGTCCTCGGCCATCCACACGACGACGAAGTGGTTGCCGTCCACGTGGGCGATCGCCGGCCTGGTGGAGGTGACCTCCCGGAGATCGTCCAGGTCAAGGGAGTAACAGCGCGCTTCGAGGCCGAACTCACGGGCGGCCTGGGCCAGGGCAGCCAACGAGGGGCCACGCCCCGGCCGGGCCGCGCTCAAGTTCGCCAGGTGGGTGAGCTCCGCCTCCACGCCGAGCCGCTGCGCGCAGAGACGGACGCACCGTGGGCCGCACAGATAGGTGCGCTCCAGACGCGCCTCCCGGGCAGTCACAGGGCCAGATAAGAGCAACACCGGCGTCAACAGGGCAAGCAGTCTCGCAGCAGCGAGGGCGGGACAGCAAGCTCCAGACGCATCCCTCATTGCGTCGGCATCCTACATGGCAGGCTGCGTTCGGGCGCCGCTGAGCCGCAGCAGTTGGGCCAGCAGCCGGCTGCCTGAAACGCCGCCCGGCGGAGCGATGAGCGGCCCGGCGGCCGCCGAACCCCCGCCCACCTCGTAGCGCTGCTCCTGCACGTAGTCGCGGACCATCGTGCCCGCCGGAAGCTGAGACTGCCAGTCGAAGACCGATGCGTCCACGGGTCCGTTGATCTTCACGGTGACGTCGGTAGCCGTCCCGTATGTGGCCGCTACGGCAGTAGGTTGGTCGAGGCTCCAGGAGACAAGGCGCCAGATGCCCTCCTCGGCCGGTTCGTACTTGAGTTGCACGGAACGGATCAACTCGGTCCCCGAACTGCGCTCTGCGTAGCTCTCATACCGGAGCACGCAATAATCCATGTCCTCCGCCAGCCAGTACCGGCTGCGGTCCGTGAAGTCGTACATGCTGCGCCGGTA
>CAYFVS010000014.1:0-15778 GCA_964346565.1 uncultured candidatus Brocadiaceae bacterium
CTCCAGGTAGGTGACGCCCGATCCCGCACCGGGGATGGCGGCCTCCGCCTGTTCCAGAATGGCCTCCCCGGTCGCCTGGAACACCATCGGGCCGCCCTGAGGGCCCTCCAGAGACGCACAGCCCGCCGCCAGCAGAACAGACACCACACAGGCCGCCGTCAACGCGCCGCATTTCATCTCTCGGATCCTCTCGTTGAGTGTGCTCAGGACGGAGCTACAATCTCGCGCCATTATCGGCCCGCCCGCCGCCGCTGTCAACACGGCGCGCCGACCGGGTGAGGCAAGGCTCTCCGTTCTCGCCATCTCCAGCACAATGCGGGAACCGTCAGCGCATAGCGTTCAGAGGTAGCCCAGATCGCGGAGGTCCGCCAGAACCTGGGCGTCGCCCCGCCGTGGGGCGGCCTGGTCCGGAGCGATGGGCAGCTCGGTCAGCTCCTGCCGCCGCCCGCAGACCACAGCCCGCACGTGTGAGGTCAGCCGGTACTCCCGCGCACGCTTGTTTTGCCAGTCCAGGCCGACGTGGTGTTGTTCGATCGTGCGGCCCGGCCGGGGGTCGTCGAGCAGGGACACGGCGTCCACACCGGGCAGTTCGGCCGGCACCTCGATGCCGGCCTGTCGCAGCAATGTCGGCAGCACGTCAATCCCGCCCACCAGAGCGTCGGTGCGGCGTCCGCCCAGCCGCCCACCGGGCAATCACACCAGAAACGGCACCTCAGTCACCTCCCGGTGCGGCGCGCCGCCGTGTCCCCAGCGTCCGTGTTCGCCGAAGAACTCCCCGTGGTCGGCTGTGAGAACCAGACAGGTGTTCCGCCAGTGGCCCATCTCCCGCAACATGGCGACTGTGGTTTCGAGGATCCGGTCAACGTAGAGCACCTCCTCGTCGTAGCGGGCCTCGACGTAGGCGGTCTCTACGGGCGAGATGGGCTTGCAGTCGGTGATGTCGCAGACGCACAGCGAGTCGAGGGCCAACCGTCCGACGTAGCCTCCACAGTATGTGCCCGCGGTCTCGGCTGGGGCACCATACGGATCGTGGGGATCGTAGAGGTGCCAGAAGACGCACCACGGCTCGCGCGGCCCATCCGCCAGCCAGCTGATCGTCTCCCTCAGAAGCTCCACGCCCCGTCGCTGTCGCTCGTCGGTGCAGTGTGCGAAGCTGTCGCCCTGGATGAGTCGCGTAACGAACCGGTTGGTGACGTGCGCGGCCGTCTGGTACCCCACGTCCTTCAGGTCGCTCAGCCAACAGGTGATGGGCATCTGGGGTCTTGACACCGCGTGCCAGACGCCGTGTTCCTGCTGCAGCCGGCCGCTCAGCACGCAGGCCATCGAGGGGTAGGTCCAGCTCGAATGCGACCAGCCGTTGTCGAACACAATGCTCTCCCGGGCCAGCTCGCGCAGGAACGGCGTGGTGTCGCGCTGGTAGCCGTAGAGGGAGCAATGGTCGCGACGGAGGGTCTCCACAGTGATGAGCAGGATGTTGGGCCGGTGCGGCCGAACAGGCAACGCGGGAGCAAGGATGCCCAGCAGGCACAGGATGACGACGGCGTTCGTGAGGCGGCTGATGCGCATCGTCAGGCCCCGGGTCTGTGGCTGAGGCCCCGCCGAGGCCAGCGGGCATGGCGAGGGCGAGGGGACTCGAACCCCCAACCTTCGGATCGACAGTCCGATGCTCTTGCCGTTTGAGCTACGCCCCCGCCGTATGTCACGAATCACAGCCTACTTCCCACCCTCGCCGCTGTCAAGCGAATAGCCCGGCCGTCCCCTTGCCTTTGCTTGCCCTCGTCCTTTGCGCTAACCTGTCGGGCCGGGGCCTGAGAAGCATCCACATCAACATACGAAGCGAGCGAACTGTGAACGACGACCTGCGCGACATGATCCGCATCTCTCGCTGCGCCGGCGCCGACGAGCGCCTGGTCCAGGGCGGCGGGGGCAACACCAGCGTGAAGACCGACGCCGGACGGCGCATGTACGTCAAAGCCAGCGGCACCGCCCTGGGCGAGATGGTGGAAGGCAGCGGATACCGCCTGGTGGACGTGGACAAGTGCCTCGCCATACTGGAGGACGACAGCCTGCGCGCCCTGGGAGCGGATGAGCGCGAGGCGGCCGTGCTGAGCAGGCTGATCGCCGCCTGCGAGGACGATCTGCCGGGACGACCGTCGGTCGAGACCAGTCTCCATGCCATGCTGGGCCGTTGCGTGGTCCACACGCACCCGTCGGTGGTGAACGGCCTGCTCTGCGCGGAGGACGGCCGGGAGGCGCTCCGGGAGCTGTTCGGCCAGATGGACCCGCCCTACCTCTACATCGAGTGGGCGGGAGCGGGATACGTGCTGGCCGACCGTATGAAGGACGAGCTGGCAGGCTACGAGGACGAGCACGGGCGCCCGCCGGAGGTGATCTTCCTGGAGAACCACGGTCTGTTCGTGAGCACCGAGAAGGCGGAGCGTGCCCTGGAGCTGACCGAGAGCATCTTCGAGACCATCCGCAAGGCGGCTGGGCGGGCGGCCGCCCAGGCGGCCCCGCCGGAGTTCACGCCGCCGGCGGCGGAGCTTGAGCAGGAGCTGGTCCAGGCGGCCCGTGCGGCCGCCCGGCGCTTCTACGCGGAGCTGTTCGGCGGCCCTGCGGTGGTGCGGTTCGACTGTGGTGAGACCACTGCCGACTTCCTGCGCATGCCTGAGGCAGAGGAGCTGGCCTCTGTGCCGCCGCTCACGCCGGACCAGGTGGTTTACTGCCGCGACAATCCGCTGTGGGTTGCGCGGACCGAGGATCCGGACGAGCTTACCGAGCGCCTGACCAGGTCGCTCTCAGCGGCCGAGGACGGCACGCGGACCCCGCTGTGTATCCTGATCGAGGGCCTGGGGCTGCTCTGCGCGGCACCCAACGCGAAGCTGCTCGACACGGTGCAGGCGATGATGGTTGCCGCCCTGGAGACGTTGAGGGTGGCCGCCCACTTCGGCGGGCCGCGCAGCCTCCACGCCGAGAGCATCGAATGGATGCGTACCTGGGAAGTGGAGCGGTTCCGCCATCAGGTGGCCGCCGGACAGGAAGCGAGGCGGGAGCCAGACGAGCGATGATCCGGAAGCTGACGGGCAGATGGATGATGCGCCGGGCGGAGTCCACCGACCCGCTGGCCGAGGCGGCCCTCGCCGACCACTGGATAGAGGCGGCCGTGCCCGGCTGCGTGCACCTGGACCTGATGGACGCCGAGATCATCCCCGATCCCTTCTACGGGTTCAACGACCAGGACGTGGACTGGGTTGCCCGGGCCAACTGGCTCTACCGGCGCGAGTTCGACTGCCCCGCCGAACTGCTGGAGAGGAGGCGGACCGAGCTGGTGTTCGAGGGACTCGACACGTTCGCCATCGTCCACCTGAACGGGCAGGAGTTGGGCCGAGCGGACAACATGTTCCGCTGCTGGCGCTTCGACGTGACCGGCCTGCTGAAGGAGGAGAGCAACGAGCTGCTGGTGCTGTTCGAGCCGGCCCGAACGCGGGGAGACGCGTTGCGCGAGGCCGACGAGGTCCACCTCAGCACCTGGTTCGGCGGCAGCCGCATCTACGTGCGCAAGGCGCAGTACGCCTCCGGCTGGGACTGGGGGCCAGACCTCAACACCATGGGCCTGTGGCGGCCGGCATATCTGGAGGCGCACGAGAAGGGCCGGCTGCTCGACGTGCACGCATGGGCCGAATGGGACGAGCCGGCGAGCCCCTTGCTGCACGTGGAGGTGGAGCTGGAGGCATACGAGGCGGGGCGGGTTGAGCTGGCCGTCGAGGTGACCGGCGACGACGCCCGGCTGACTGCGCAGGTAACTGAGGCGGTGAGCGAGGGGCGCAACGAGCTGAGCGTGAGCCTGCGCATCGAGGAGCCGAGGCTCTGGTGGCCGGCCGGCGGGGGGCCGCAGGCGCTCTACACGGTCACCGTGACGGCCGAACTGGCAGGCGAGGAGGCGTCCCGCAGCCTCAAGACCGGCCTCCGGCGCGTGGAACTGGTGCGGGAGAAGGACGAGGAGGGGGAATCGTTCGTCTTCCATGTCAACGGCGAACCGGTCTTCTGCCGCGGGGCGAACTGGGTCCCGGCGGACAGCTTCCTGCCACGGGTGGGCCCGGAGGACTACGAGGAGCTTCTCCAACGCGCGGCAGACGCGAACATGAACATGATCCGCGTCTGGGGCGGGGGCATCTACGAGGACGACAGGTTCTACGAGATCTGCGACCGGCTGGGCCTGATGGTCTGGCAGGACTTCATGCTGGCCTGCGCGACCTACCCGGAGCACCTGGACGGCTGGCGGGAGAACGTGAGCCAGGAGGCACAACAGGCGGTGCGGCGGCTGCGCAACCACCCGTGCGTCGTCCTCTGGTGCGGCAACAACGAGTGCCAGATGCTGGCCGCCCGGCGACAGGCCCCACCCCACGAACAGGTCTGCGAGCAGATGTTGCCCGAGCTGTGCGCACGGCTCGACCCCAGCAGGCCCTACTGGCCGGGCAGTCCCTTCGGCGGCGAGGACCCCAACTCGCCCTCCGAGGGCGACCAGCACCACTGGGGCGCCTGGTGGCAGTGGGAATCACCCGAGGCCCAGCGCAACTACAGGGGCCGGTTCATCAGCGAGTACGGCCTCCAGGCGCCGCCCTCCCTGGAGACGGTGCGGCGCTACATCCCCTCCTCGGGCCATTACGTGCAGAGCCGGGTGATGGAGCACCACAACCGCGCCTGGCAGGGGACCGAGCGGCTGTATCGCCATCTGTCGGCGATGTTCCGGGTGCCGGCGGAGTTCGAGGACACCGTCTACCTGATGCAGCTCACCCAGGGGGAGGCGGTGAAGGCGGGCGCGGAGTACTGGCGCTCGCGCAAGTTCCGCACCGCCGGCGCGCTTGTGTGGCAGTTGAACGACTGCTGGCCCGCCGTCAGTTGGGCCGCCCTGGACTACGCTCACCGCCCCAAGGCGCTCTATTACTACGCGCGCCGGTTCTTCAATCCCGTGCTGCCGGTCATTGACTTCCGCGACGGCCGGTTCACAGTGGGCGTCGTCAACGACCGGCCGGAGGAGTTCCGCGGGCAGTTGGTCTGCGGCTTCAGTTGGCTGAGCGGCGACCCCGTCTGGGGGGAGCGGCAGGAGGTGACCGTGCAGGCCAACTCCGTCGCCGGAGCCCTGACGAAGCCGCGGGATGAGCTGGACGTGCTCGACCCGACGAAGCAGTACTTCTGGGTGCGGCTTATAGAGGACGATGCGGAGCTGGGCCGCAACGCCTGGTTCCTGGCGCCCTACAAGCACGTCCGCTTCCAGCCCCCCGAGTGGGAGATCGAGGTCGAGTCCGCATCGCCCCGCCGGCACACGGTACGGCTGACAACGACGGGCGGGTTCGCCAAGGGTGTCTGGCTCAGGGCGGAGGGCGTGGAAGCGGAGTTCTCCGACAACTACTTCGACGTTTTCCCCGAGGTGCCCGTGGAGGTCGAAGTCAGCACGCGAGCTGACCTGAAGCCCGACGCCCTGCACCGGCGCCTGCGCGTGCGGACAGTGGCCGACGCCCGGTAGGAGCCGTTGCGTTCGCATCTGCCCGCACCGTAAACTATGGCTCGGCGTCGACGCCGCACACGACTACGGAAGGGAGCGCCCATGAGCGTTGACGATACGCTGAAGATGCTACGTGAGAACGACGTCCAGGTCGTTGACCTCCGGTTCATGGACTTCCCCGGCCAGTGGCAGCACCTGAGCGTGCCGGCCGAGAAGCTCACCGAGGACAGCTTCGAGGAGGGGTTCGGCATAGACGCCTCCAGCGTGCGCGGGTGGCGGGCCATCGAAGAGAGTGACATGCTCATCTGCCCCGACCCGGAGCCGGCCGTGCTCGACCCGTTCTGCGAGGTGCCGACGCTCATCCTGAACTGCACTGTGGCCGACCCCGTGACCCGCGAGAACTACGACCGGGACCCGCGCTACGTGGCCATCAAGGCGGAGAGCTACCTGAAGACCTCCGGCATCGGCGAGACGGCCTACTTCGGGCCCGAGGCGGAGTTCTTCATCTTCGACGAGGTGCGCTTTGACACAGCCACGAACGCCGCGCACTACAGCGTGGATTCGGTGGAGGGAAGCTGGAACACCGGGCGCGCGGAGGAGCCCAACCTGGGGCACAAAGTGCCCCTGAAAGGCGGCTACTTCCCCGTGCCCCCCGTGGACGCCATGCACGAGCTGCGCACCCGCATGATGCTCACCATGCAGCAGTGCGGCCTGGAGGTGGAATGCCACCACCACGAGGTGGCAACCGGCGGACAGGCGGAGATAGACCTGAAATACGACCGGCTCCTGCGCACCGCCGACAACCTGCTGCTCTACAAGTACATCGTCAAGAACACCGCCCGCTGCTACGGCAGGACGGCGACCTTCATGCCCAAGCCGCCCTTCGGCGACAACGGCAGCGGCATGCACATCCACTTCTCGGTGTGGAAGGAGGAAGAGCCGCTGTTCGCCGGGGACGGCTACGCCGGTCTGAGCGAGGCGGGGCTGCACGCCGTGGGCGGCATTCTGAGGCACGCTCGCGCGCTGGTGGCCATCACCAGCCCCACCACCAACTCCTACCGCCGGCTGGTGCCCGGCTACGAGGCGCCGGTCAACCTGGCCTTCAGTTGCCGCAACCGCAGCGTGGCAGTGCGCATTCCGATGCTCTCCCCTGCCCCGGCGGCCCGGCGCATCGAGTTCCGCTGCCCGGACCCAAGCTGTAACCCTTACCTGGCCTTCTCTGCCATCCTGATGGCCGCGCTGGACGGCATCAAGAACGGCGTTGACCCCGGTCAGCCGCTCGACAAGAACCTCTATGAGCTGCCGCCCCAGGAGCTGGCTCTCATCCCGCGCACCCCGGCCAGCCTGGAGGAGGCGCTGGACGCCCTGGAGGCAGACCACGAGTTCCTGCTCCACGGGGACGTTTTCACCCAGGACGTGGTGCGCACCTGGATCGAGTGGAAGCGCACCCACGAGGTGGAACCGGTGAATCTGCGGCCCCACCCCTACGAGTTCGCGCTGTACTACGACGTTTGAGCCGGGCTTGCACGCGCGGGGCGCCGAATGTAGAGTACATGCGTGGCCCGACTCTCCGAACTGCGGCGGGGATTGCCATGGAACCCATCCTGCAAGTGGCGCTCGACTTCGTGAATCTGGAGCGGGCTCTGCATGCTGCCCGGGAAGCCGTCGAAGGGGGAGCCGACTGGTTGGAAGCCGGGACGCCCCTGGTGAAAAGCGAGGGCTTGGAAGCAGTGCGCGCCCTGCGCAGGGAGTTCCCCGGCGCCACCATCGTGGCGGACATGAAGGTGATGGACGCGGGCCGGGTCGAGACCGAATCGGCGGCAAAGGCCGGCGCCGACGTGGTCCACGTCCTGGGCGCCGCTTCCGATTCCACGATCCAGGAGTGCATCGAGGCCGCCCGCCTCTACGACGCCCGAATCAGCGTGGACTTGCTGGGGGTCGGGGAGCGAGAGCAGATGGCCGCCCGCGCCCGCCAGGTGGAGCAGATGGGCGCCGCGTACGTGTGCATCCACACGCCGATTGACCTCCAGATGCACGGGGAGCTACCCTTCGAGGACCTGCGCGCCATCGGGCAGGCGGTCAGCGTGCCCATCGCCGTTGCCGGCGGCATCAACAGCGAGACCGCCGCCGATGCCATCGAGGCCGGTGCCACCATTGTCATAGTCGGCGGCGCCATCACCAAGTCTCCCGACGCCGCCGAGGCCACCCGCACCATCAAGCGGGCCATCGCCACCGGAGAGCGCATCGAAACGGAGCTGTTCAAGCGGGGCCGCGACGAGGACATCGCCCGGGTGCTGGAGCGGACATCGGCTGCCGACGTCACCGAAGCCCTCCACAACACCGGCGCCCTGCACGGGTTGAGGCCCATCGTGCAGGGCGCGAAGATGGTCGGTCGCGCCCTGACCATCTGGACCTATCCCGGCGACTGGGCCAAGCCGGTGGAGGCCATTGACGTGGCCCGGGCCGGGCAGGTGCTGGTCATTGACGCAGGCGGCTTGCCCCCCGCCGTGTGGGGGGAGAAGGCCACGATGAGCTGCCTGGAGCGCGGCCTGGCGGGCGTTGTCATCCACGGGGCCATCCGGGACACGATGAACATACGGGAGATGGGGTTCCCCGCCTTCGCGACGCTGGTCACCCCCGTGGCCGGCGAGCCGAAGGGACAGGGCATGATAGATGTGCCGCTGGAGTTCGGCGGGCAGCAGATCCGCACCGGCGACTGGCTTGTGGGCGATGACGACGGCGTGGTGGTCATCCCCCGCGAGCGCGCCGTCGAGGTGGCAAACCGCGCCCAGCACGTGGTCGAGCGCGAAGAGCGGGAGATGGCCGAGATTGACCGGGGCAGCACGCTGGGAAAGGTCTCTGAGCTGATGCGCTGGGAACAAATGCGCAGGAAATCCGATGGCCGGGAAGACTCCGACAGGTGACGTCCTCGCCGCGCTGCACGGTGCCCTGGATGGCATAGGCCGGCTGGCCGGACGTATCGGCGAGGAAGCAACTGAAGCCCTGGTGGAGGGCATCTTCCAGGCACAGCGGGTGTTCGTCACCGGCAAGGGACGCTCCGGCTATGTGGCCCGGTGTTTCGCCATGCGGCTGATGCAGATGGGCTTCGACGCCCACGTGCCGGGAGAGGCGACCTGCCCCCGTATCGAAGCGCCGGACCTGCTGATTGCCGTCTCCTGCTCGGGCACCACCGTGACCACCGTGCAGATGGCCCGCATCGCCGCCGAATCGGGCGCAACGGTGATCGCCGTGACGGCCGACGCCGATTCGGAGCTGGCCCGCTGCGCCGGCCGCCGAGTGCTCATCCCGGTCAGGGGCGAGGATGTGCAGCGAAGCTATCGGTCGGTCATCGGGCCGCACAACAACACGCTTTTCGAGGAAACGCTGCTGCTGTATTTCGACGCCCTGGTCTATGCCATCCTCGAGCGCGGCAACATCCCGCAGGATACCATCCGGCAGCGCCACACCAACCTGGAGTAGCGGCAGACGCCGCCGGGAGCGACCATGCGATTCGCCGTTGTGGGGCCGGGTAAGGTCGGCACGGCTCTGGCGGAACTGCTGAGCCGGGCCGGGCATGACTTCATCGGCGCGGCCGGTCGCAACCTGGACTCGGCCCAGAGGGCCTGTGCCTTCGTGGGTGGGGGTCACGCCACAACCGATCCTGGCGAGGTCACGGGGGCGGCAGACCTGGCGCTGCTGACCGTGCCGGACGACGCCATCCTCCAGATGTGTGCGGAGCTGGCCGGCGCCGGCGCGTTCCCCGAAGGCAGCGTGGTGGCCCACTGCAGCGGCGCTCTGCCCTCCTCTGTCCTCCGGCCTGCCGCCGACGCCGGGGCGCACGTGGGCAGCCTGCATCCGATGCAGAGCTTCGCCTCCGCTGAGCAGGCCGTGCGCACGCTGCCCGGCTCCGCCTGCTGCGTGGAGGGAGACCCGGACGCTGTCCGCGTCCTCACAAACGTAGCCCGCGACTTGGGCTGCCACGTGATAGCAATCCCCACCGAGCGCAAGGCCCTGTACCACGCTGCCGGGTGCGTGGCGAGCAACTACCTGGTGGCCCTCCAGAACGCCGCCCTGAAACTGAACCGCGCGGCGGGTATGGGGGCCGCCGACGCCCTGCGCATCATGATGCCCCTGCTGAAAGGGACCGTGGACAACCTCCAGAAGGTCGGCCTGCCCGACTGCCTGACCGGGCCGATCGCCAGGGGCGACGTGCAGACGGTCCGGCGCCACCTGGACGCCATCGGGGAGTTCGTCCCCCACCTGCTGCCGCTGTATCGGGTGATGGGCCGGGAGACGGTCGAGGTAGCGCGGGCGAAAGGGACGCTCGCCGGCGCGGCCGCCGATCAGTTGCTGGAGCTGCTGGGCTGACGAGGGTCCGTGCACCGGCTATCCAGTCCGGTTCCCAGGGGGGCGGTTGAGCGGACCCGATGTGTCTGCGCGGGCGTTGACAACCGCAGCCAGCGGCGTAGAATACACACAGGACCGGGCGGCACGGGGGTGGCCGCCGGGCTCGGGGGCGCGCACAGCGCCCTCGGCCTTCGGGGTTTCCGGGTTTCTCGGATCAGGGGGCAAGGTGCGTCATGGCGCAGGGTAAACTGGTCAACGGGGTTGACGTCGGGAAGCTCAAGGAAGTGGCTGGCAAGCTGAGGGAGAACCCGGAGCTGGCGAAGTTCCACTTCCGGGCGGAGAACAGATGGCTTAGCGCGGGGCACAGTCGCACCACCATCACTGACTTCCACGCATTCAGGGAGGACATCGCCCATGACCAGGCATTTGTGCTGGATGCCGACGAGCCGCACGTTCTGCTCAGCGGCGATGAGGGACCGAACCCGGTGGAGCACCTGCTGAACGCGCTGGTGACCTGCCTGACCGGCTCTCTCGTCTACCACGCGGCCATCCGCGACATCGAGCTGGAGCAGGTCGAGTCCACCGTCGAAGGGGACATTGATGTCCGCGGCTTCATGGGCCTCAGCGACGAGGTCAGGAGGGGCTACCAGAACATCCAGGTCACTTTCCGGGTCAGGAGCGACGCACCGGAGGAACAGCTGCAGGAATGCGCCCGCTTCTCGCCGGTGTTCGACACGGTGACAAACGGAACAAGCGTGGACTTGCAGTTCGAGCGCAGGTAGCAGCGAACGCCGACTTGCCTGAGCCGGCTCCAAGCCCGGGCGCCGTGTTCGGATGTGTGCGGCGGCACCGACCCCACCAGTCTCGCCGGCGGGGCCGGCTGCGCGTGGTGCCGGGCGGGTGGGGGCAGGCTAGACGGCGCTGCCCATCTCTCCCGCTACTTCGTTCATGGCGTTCGCGGCGTGGCCGCCCAGCGCCGTCAGCGCGCTGATGACCACGATCGCCACCAGAGCCAGCAGGAGGGCATACTCCACCAGACTCTGGCCCTTCTCCGAACGGAGGGCCAACCACATACGATGGATCAGTGAGTGCACAGAACACCTCCTTCGTGCAAGGGATTAAGGTAGTCCAGTAGCTGGCGGATTGGCAAATGGCGTGCCCGGCCGTTGCGCCCTGTCGCGCGCGCAGCAGGGCTGGAGCGGCCCGGCCTGAGGCGACGCGCTGCAGGGCGCCAGGCGTTGGGCTCAGCGGCGATGTGGACGCAATCGGACCTTCTGGTGGCAGCTTCCCAGGTCTATGCGCCGAACTGGCGCCCCACGCAGCAGCCCGGGCCGGTTGATGTGACAGATCTGTCGTCTTTGCGCCAGATTTGGCGGCTTCTCGACGCTCTGCCGCCTTCCTGGAGCGCACAGCATCAGGAAACATCTTGACCTGCCGGCCGGTGCCGCATATACTGCATACCGGCGGCGGCACGCAGACCGCGGATGCACGGACTCGGGCCGGCGTGAGGGGGGCCCGGAGATGTCCGGGGACAGGCACCGCCTGATGCAGATGCATCAGCGCATGCGGCTCGTGGAGCGCATGGCGGGGCAGGGACGGGCCGTGTTCATGGGTTCGGAGACTGTCCGCGACGCCGTACTTTGGAACCTGGAACTCATCTGCCTGGCGGCCCGGCGCATCTCGCAGCAGCAGAGAAGGGATTGGCATGGCCTTGACTGGGACCAGTTGTGTGCGCTGACCAAAACGGTCATCGGCGACCCCTGGCAGCCCGACCACGAGCGCATATGGCAGTGGTTGGAGAAGGATTTGCCCGTCGTCGAGCGGGAGGTCAGCCACATCCTGGCCGCGTGGCAAGGCCGGTAAGCTGCCAGTCAACGGTTCCGAGGAACTCGGCGGGATCGCAGCGCCGACCGCAGGGCTCTCACCAGTGACGCCGCCAGACCAGCGGCCGTGAGCCCGCACCTTTCATCCGCCTGAGCTCTGCGATCCCGCCTCCATACCGGGCGGGGACCGCGCAGCGCCGCAGCACGGCTGCTCACGCGCGCCTCGGATGCTTCCCGAACAACTCCTCGATCAGCTCGTGACCTTCCGGCACCTGCACCTCCGTGGCAGCCGCGTGCGCCTCGGTGAACGGCACGCCGGAGGCCGTCCGCACCCCTTCCCCCCAGAGGGCGAACGGCACGGGCTCGCGCTTGTGCTTGCCGTCCTCCACGCTGGTGACGTGGTCCGGCACGACCAGCAGGCGGAGCCCGCCCTCCTGTCCGGCGCGGGCCATGACCGGGCCTACGATGTCGTTGTCTATCTGCTCGATGGCGCGGATCTTGGCTTTGACGTCCCGGTCGTGGCTGGCTTCGTCGGGCGCTTCCACGTGGACCAGGACAACGTCGTATTCCTTCAGAGCGCCTATGGCGTAGCGCCCTTTGGCGGCGTAGTCTGTGTCGGTGTAGCCCGTGGCGCCCGGCACCTGGATGACGCTCCAGCCGATAAGCCGGGCGATGCCACGCACCAGGTTCACCGCGCTGATGGCGGCGCCCCGCAGACCGAACAACTCCTCGAACAGCGGCATGGTCGGGCGTGTGCCAGGGCTCCACAGCCAGATCATATTGGCCGGGTTCCTGCCCAGGTCCACCCGCACCTCGTTCACTTCGTGTGGTCCCAGAACCGCCCTCGAGCGCTCCATCAGGTCAGTCAGGACCCGCTGCCCCCGCCCGGCAGGATAATTCTCAGTCAGGGGCGCGCCGACCACGTCGTGCGGGGGCGTGGTCTTCACGGCCAGCACCTCGGAGCCGCTGTAGACCATCACGTGGCGGTAGCTGGTGCCCGGATAGAAGCGCACATGGTCTGCTCCGAGTTGGTCGTTGAGTGCCTCCAGCAGGACCCGGGCCTCCTCGGTGCTCACATGCCCTCCGGTGAAGTCAGCCAGCATCCCTTCGGAGGCGGTTATCAGGTTGCAGCGCAGAGCCCACTGTCCATGCCCCAGCTCCACGCCCAGGTCGGCCGCCTCCAGCGGACCGCGCCCGTTGAAGTACTCCGCCGGGTCATAGCCCAGCACGCTCATCATGGCGACCGAGCTGCCGGGGGTCATGCGCCGGGGCACGTGGCAGGTTGTGCCCAGCAGCCCCTCGCGCGCAGCACGGTCCATGTTCGGCGTGCGGGCCGCCTGCAGGGGCGTTCTGCCCTCAAGCTTGGGCAGGGAGTGGTCCGCCGCGCCGTCCGGCACGATGATGCAGTATCTCACGAGGGTCCCTCCCCGGCCTCAGATGTCCTCCACCCGCAGCAGGCGCGTGCTTTCGCCCCGGATGACCTCCAGGCGGTTGATTCGCGCCAGCGCGCGCCGCATGGCGCCCTCCTGCGCCAGGTGCGTCATGAAAACGACGGGCACGTGCTGTTGCCCGTCGGCGGCCACTTCCTGCTGGCGCACCGAGGCGATGCTGATGCCCTCCTCACCAAGGATGCCCGCCACCTGCGCCAGCACGCCCGGACGGTCCAGGCAGTCGAGCCGGAAGTAGTAGCGAGTCTCGGTCTCCTCCGGTCGGACCAGGTCAGCGTCCGGCACGTCGCCGAACTGCGACATGGCGGCGAAATCCCTCCCGTAGGTGCCCAGCGCGACCCGCGCGATGTCCGCGGTCACGGCGCTGCTGGTGGGCCGCCGGCCGGCCCCGCGGCCGGTCAACACGACCTCCCCCACCCGGTCGCCGTGCACGCAGACGGCGTTATAGACGCCGCCGATCCCTGCCAGCGGATGCTCCCGGTGCAGCAGCGCTGGCTGCACCCGCAGCTCAAGCTGCTGCCCCCGGCGCACGCCGATCGCCAACAGCTTCAGCCTGTAGCCAAGCGCCCGGGCGTAGCGCAGGTCGCTCAACTCCACACCGGTGATGCCTTCGCACGGCACGTCGGCCAGCTTCACGTTCACGCCGAACGCCACGCGCGCCAGCACAACGAGCTTGTGCGCCGAGTCCAGCCCCTCGACGTCCAGGGCGGGGTCGGTCTCCGCGTAGCCGCGGTCCTGGGCGCCGGCCAGGGCTTCGGCGTAGGGCACGCCCTGCTCCAACATGTGAGTCAGCACGTAGTTACACGTGCCGTTGACTATTCCGTAGAGGCTCTCGATGCGCTCCGCGACCAGGGCGTTGCGCAGGGCGGCGATGATTGGGATGCCGCCCCCGACGCTGCCCTCGAAGGCGATGCAGCGCCCCTCCCGACGGGCCAGCGCGAACAGCTCGTCGCCGTGCTCCGCCAGCAGAGCCTTGTTGGCGGTGACCACGTCCTTGCCGGCGCGGAGGGCCCGCTCGACCACTTGCCTGGCGGCCGTCGTCCCGCCGAACAGCTCCACCACCACTTCCACCGCCGGGTCGTCGAGAGGAACGTCCAACTGATCGGTGACCGTCAGCCCCTGCGCCGGGTGCAGCTCCGTGCCCACCGCCTCGGTGCGCGCGTCCACCACGTAGAGCAGCTCGATGCGCGGGCCGAGCCGCTCGCGCAGGGCACCCGGTTCCAGCAGCGCCTGCGCGACGCCCATGCCCACCGTCCCGCAGCCGTATAGAGCCACGCCGCAGCTACTCACCTTCGGCCCTCCGTCAGGTGGACGGGAAGCGTTGAGGCCGCCGCCCTCCGCGTGCCGGCCTGAGACGGCCGAGTATAGGCGTCGCTGCCTGAACTGTCAATTGCGGCCGTCCGCGGCCTCATCGGCCCGGCAGAACAGCTCCGCGGCCACCTCCGGGAAGGCGTCGTCCGTCCGTTCGCACTGGGACAGGAACCCCTCCCCCAACGTATTGGCCTCCACCTGCGAGAGCAGCCTGTCGAAGCGCTCCATCAGGTCCCGGAAGCGTCTCGCGGCGTAGTCGCGGGCCGTGCCGGTGTACATCAGGAAGGGCCAGTCACTGGCCTGTGCCAGCAGCAGTTCCCGGGCGCACTGATCCAGGGCACGCCTCTGAAGTGCGCCGGCCTGCCCCCAGCGGCGCGCCGCCGAGATCATGCGTCGCTCCGCCCGCCGCAGGCGCGGGTATATCCAGTCGTTCGATCCGTTGACCCAGGGCTCGAAGTAGCCCCCCTGCCCCCAGCTCGACAGCGCCGGCCGGCCCGCCTGCTCGGCCTCCGGCCAATCGGCCAGACAGGCCCCCGGCGTGGTGCAGACCAGCTCTTCGGCGGAGGCACACAGCCTCAGCACCTCCTCCAGGAACCAGAGCCCCTCGAACCACCAGTGTCCGAAGAGCTCCGCGTCGTAAGGGGCGACCAGCAGCGGGTCAATGCCCGCCGCCCGACGCACCCGCAGCACCTGGCTCCTGCGGGCGCGCACGAACTGCTGTGCGTGCCGCCGGGCCCGGCGACGTGCAGCCGCCGGGTCATACGGTTCCTTGCGGGCCAGCGGCACGTCCCCGGTCACGCGGTGGTACTTCAGGCCAAGGTACCGACGCTCCCCGTCCGCGTGCAGATACGGCCGCACGTAGTCCAGGTCCGCCTCGAAGCCCAGGTCGCGGTAGAACTCCCGGTAGAGCGTGTCCCCGGGGTAGCCCTCGTCGGCGCTCCAGACCTGGCGCGAGGATTCGACGTCCCGGCCGAGGGCCAGCGGCCCCGCCGGTGTCTGCAGCGGGGCAAACACCCCGAACGGCGGGGGGGGATCGGCAAGCAGCACCCCATGAGTGTCCAGGAGGAAGTAGCGGAGTCCGGAATCGGCCAGCAGTTCCTCCAGGCCGGGCTCGTATGCGCATTCCGGCAGCCAGAAGCCCTCCGGCCGGCCGCCGAAGTGCTTCTGGAAGTTCGACAGCCCGGCGGCGACCTGCGCTGCCCGGCTCGTCTCCGCCTGCAGCAACGGCAAAACGGCGTGACTGACGGCGCTCCCGATCAACTCCACACGGCCCTCCCCGGCCAGGTGGGCGAGGGCAGCGGGCAGCCCGCCGGAGCCCAGCTCCCCGAATGTGCGGCGCGCCTCCC
>CAYFVS010000015.1:0-10605 GCA_964346565.1 uncultured candidatus Brocadiaceae bacterium
GTCAGTCGGGAGATAGAGGCCGCCCGCGTGCTGGCGGACTACCCGCGGCAGGAGCATGAGGCCGACCTCCGGGCGGAGCTCCTCGAAGAGCTGGCGGCGCTGACCGCCGCCCTGGCCAACGGCGGCTTCTACCACCGGGACTGTCACGCGGGCAACCTGCTGGTGCGGCCGGAGGCGCCGGCGGGGCGGCGGCTGTTCGTGACGGACCTGCACGCCATCCGGAGGCGCCGCGTTGGCCTGCGGCACATGACCCACATGCTGGCCATGCTCTGGCCCACGGTGGAGCAGTTGGGCGGGGACGAGGTCCGCTTCCTGCGCGCGCTCCTGGGGAACTGGCGCGGCGGCCCGGAGCCCTCCGAGGTATCCGTCCGCGGCCTGGCACACCGCGTGCGCCGGCGGCGGCAGCGTCTGCACCGGCGCCATGTGCGCAGCCGCACGAAGCGCTGCCTGAAGGAAAGCTCCCTGTTCACCCGCGACGTCACCGAGGATTTCGTCGTACACCGCCGGCGCGACTTCCCCGTGGAGGCCGCCCTGGAGGCGGTCCGCTGCCACGAGCTGGCGAGGGAAGGCAGGTCGGAGGAGGGCGAGTTCCGCCAGCGAAGCCGGCGCACGGAGGTCAGCGTCTGCCCATGCAGCATCGTCCCCGCCCGCACGCAGGGCCAGCCGGCGCGGCCGGAGGAGCTGGCGCCGGGGCGGGTCTGCGTGAAGGCGTTCGTGCGCCGCTCCGCGTGGGAACGGGTCAAGG
Organism: uncultured candidatus Brocadiaceae bacterium; assembly: GCA_964346565.1. Lineage (GTDB taxonomy): Bacteria > Planctomycetota > Brocadiia > SM23-32 > SM23-32 > JAWOCH01. Next base: position 746 of record CAYFVS010000015.1, read on the forward strand.
ACGCCCTTCGGCCCCGCAGCCGGGCGCGCGCGGCCTGGGTGGCGGCACGCGGGATGCAGGTACGAGGGATCCCGGCCGCCCAGCCCATCGCCCTGCTTGAGAGCCGGCGCAAGCTGAGCGGCCGGCCGGACTACCTGGTCACAGAGGCAATCGAGCACGACGACACCCTCTACGGCGTCCTGCGGCGGGGCGACCTGTCCCCGGGCGACAGGCGACGGCTGGCCGAGGCGGTAGCCGATCTGCTGCATCGCATGGCCGAGGAAGGCGTATATCACCCGGACACGAAGCCGGGCAACATCCTGGTGCGGCGCGAGGGCGGGCGCTACGGGCTGTGGCTGGTGGACCTGGACCGAGCCGGCTTCCCGCGGCGGCTGAGCCGCTCCCGATGGGTGAAGACCCTGGCGCGCATCAACGCGCAGGTCCCCCCGGACGTACCCGTGCTGGAGCGGATGCGGTGCCTGCGCCTGTGCGGGCGCGGCCGGTGGGACGCGCGCGAGCGCCTCGAGCTGGCGCGCGAGGTCTGGGGGCGCTCGATGGAGCGGGCCGCAGGGCGGGGCGCGAAGGCGCCTTCGGCGCGAGGCTGATAGCCATAAGGCGTTATTGAACAAAGCCTTACGTGGCAGACGGAAGGCCGGCTCCGGACTTGACGTGCCCCGGTGGCTCTCATATAATGGGGCGTTGTGGCAGCCTACGGGCTGAACTTACTTCCGCATGGCCGGGGGATACAATCTGCCTTCGTCCGCGGGGCCGAGCCGGGCGCCCGCACTCGACCTTCCCTGGCACGCCGGGGGCGACATGTCACGGATGGACCGTAGCTGAGGAGCCCTCGCGGCCGAAGCCCGCCCGGGCGTTTTACCCCCGACCCGACCGCACGCAGGCACGGGAGCTTTGCCGCCCGAAGCGCGGCGGCACACGCACAGAGGCGACGACGAGAGGACACGCAGGCGATGGGTGAGACGTTGCTGCTGGTGGGCCTTCAGTGGGGCGACGAAGGCAAGGGCAAGGCCATTGACGTGCTGTCGGATCGCTTCGAGGTGGTCATCCGGTTCCAGGGCGGCGCCAACGCCGGCCACACAGTGCACATCAAGGATGAGGAGTTCATCCTCCATCTGGTGCCGACGGGCATCCTGCGGCCGGAGACGCTGTGCATCCTGGGCAACGGCATGGTGGTGGACCCGGAAGCCCTGCTGGAGGAGATGGCCGATCTGCGCAAGCGAGGATTGCGCGTGGGGGAGAACCTGGTCATCAGCGACCGGGCCCACGTCGTGATGCCGCACCACAAGGTACTCGACCGGGCCAAGGAGACCACCCGAGGCGAGGGCAAGATTGGCACGACGGGCCGCGGCATAGGGCCCTGCTACGCGGACAAGGCCGCTCGCTGCGGCATCCGTTTCGCCGAACTGATGGACCCGGACGACTTCCGCGACCGCCTGGACGCGCTAATGGACGTGCAGAACCGCGTGCTGGAGAAGGTCTACGGCATCGAGCCGCTGGACACCGACGCCATCTACGAGCAGTATCTGGACTACGCGGAGCAACTGGCCCCTCACGTGCAGGACGCGCTGCCCCTGATCCAACAGGCCCTGGAGGGCGAGAAGGACATCCTGCTGGAGGGCGCCCAGGGTAGCCTGCTGGACGTGGACTTCGGCACGTATCCGTTCGTGACCAGCAGCCAGGTCATCGCCGGAGCGACCGCCGGCACGGGCATCCCCCCCACCCGGATAGGGCGGGTGATCGGCCTGGCGAAGGCGTACTGCTCGCGTGTGGGCACCGGTCCGTTCCCCACCGAGCAGGACAACGAGATCGGCGATACCATACGGGACACCATCGAGCAGCATGGCGGCCGGGAGTACGGCGCCACTACGGGACGCCAGCGGCGCTGCGGCTGGCTGGACGGCGTGGCCCTGCGGCACACGGCCCGGCTGACCGGCGTGACCGGCCTGGCCGTGAGCGTGCTGGATGTGCTGAGCAGCTTCGAGACCATCAGGTTCTGCACGCGCTACCGGCTGGACGGGCGCGAGGTAACGACCTTTCCCGCCAATGCCGCCCTGCTGGAGAGGGTGCAGCCGGTATATGAGGAGCTGGAAGGCTGGCAGTGCGACATATCAGAGGCCACCAGTTGGGACGAGTTGCCCCCGCAAGCGCAGCGCTACCTGCAGGCTATCGAGCAGACCGCCGGCGCGCCGGTGGAGCTGATCTCCGTCGGCCCGGAAAGGACCCAGATCATCGAACGCCACGCGCATGACTGAGCTGCCGGACAAGCTGCCCCACCATCTGGCCATCATCATGGACGGCAACGGACGCTGGGCGGCCGAACGGGGCCTGAGCCGCATAGAAGGACACGAGGCCGGCTTCCAGAGCGCCCGCACGGTCGCCGAGTGCTGCCGCGAGTGGGGCATTCCCGTGCTGACGCTCTACGCGTTCAGCACCGAGAACTGGAAACGTCCCCCCGCCGAGGTGCGCTTCCTTATGTCCCGGCTCGGCAGGTTCCTGAAGGAGCACCGCGACGAGTTCGCCGACAGCGGCGTCCGGCTGCGCGCCATCGGGCAACTGGAGCGCCTGCCGGCCGGTGTGCGCAGAGAACTCGAACGCGCCGTCGAGCTGACCAGCGACGGCCGGCAGCTGACCCTGGTTCTGGCGCTCAGCTACGGGGGACGTCAGGAGATAACTCGGGCGGCGCGCGCCATCGCACGCAAGGCAAAGGCAGGCGAGCTGGACCCGGAGGAGGTTGACGAGGCGTTGCTGGAGCGCCATCTGTGGACCTGCGGCCTGCCCGACCCGGATCTGCTGATACGCACCGGCGGTGAGCACCGGGTCAGCAACTTCCTGCTCTGGCAACTGTGGTACACTGAACTCTACGTGACCGACACCTACTGGCCCGACTTCGACGAGGCGGCCCTGCGGGAGGCGCTGTGGGACTACGCGAGGCGGAGCCGACGCTTCGGTGGCCTGGAAGCGAGAACGCCACGGCCCGCCAGACCAAACGCATAGCAGAGGGCGCAACGCATGGAGACCTCCGAGTCCGCAGAACAGGAAGCACGCCTGGCCGCCGACACCGCCTCAACGCCCATGATTGTGCGCACGGGCCTGGGGGCAGCGATGGTGATTGCGCTCGCCCTGATGCTGGCGGTGGACGCCACCTGGCCGGAGGGTTACCTGTATGTGGCCGTCATGATGGCGGTGACGGCCCGAGCGATGGCGGAGTACACCGACGCGATGGGGCGGCTGGGGCTACAGATGGGCCGCTCCGTGGTGGTGCTGGGCGGGGTGGGCCTGGTGCTGGTGCAGTGGACGGGATGGAACCTGCCCCGCCTCGGTCCCTACCTGCCGGCAGTGGCCTGGCTGGGCGCCCTGACGGTTGCCCTGCTGACGACTCGTGTGCTGCGGGGCAAGATCGAGGACGCATGGGAGGACAGCTCGGCAACGCTTGCCGGATGGATCTACGTGCCGCTGCTGCTGGGCTTCCTGACCGGAACGCGGGTGCGCTGGGGGGTGGCGGGGCTGATATCGCTGGTCGCCGTCTGCAAGGCGGCTTCCACCGGGGCCTATTTCATCGGCTCCTGGCTGGGCCGGCGCAAGCTGGCGCCCCGCCTGAGCCCGGGCAAGACCGTGGCCGGTGTGCTCGGGGCGGCGCTTGGTTCGGTGGCGGTGGCGTGGGCGCTGAGCCACTCGCCCTGGGCAGTGATGAGCCCGGCGGCGGCGCTGCTGTTCGGGCTGGTCCTGGCCGGGGCGGCCACCATGGGCGACCTGGCCGAGTCGCTGCTGAAACGCGAGGCCGACCTGAAGGACTCCGGCCAGATGGTGCCGGGCTTCGGCGGCATGTTGGACATGCTGGACGACTTGCTGTTCGCCGCGCCGGTTGGCTTCCTGTTTCTCTCGGTTTACACTTCGCTCGGAGCGTAAGGTGCCGTGCAGAGGACTCTCCGACTGGGCGGGCAGGACGAGGTGATTCGCTTGTTCGGCCCGCGAGACAGCTACCTGAAACGGCTGCGCGAGGCGTTCGAGGTGAACGTTGTCGCGCGCGGGGCGAAGCTGCGCCTCGAGGGGCCGGAGGAGAACGTGCGTCGCTGTGAGGCCGCCCTTCTGGAGATGGAGCGCGAGCTGAGCCGCGGGAACACCATAACACGGCAGACGGTGGAGGGCCTGGTGGAAAGGCAGCTGAGCGGCCCGCCGCCCGAACCGTCCCAGCGGCTGGAGCCCTGGCCCGGCGTGCTGCCGAAATCTCCCGGCCAGGCGGCCTACATCCGCGCCATGCTCAGCAGCGAAGTGGTCTTCTGCATCGGCCCGGCCGGCACCGGCAAGACGTACCTGGGCGTGGCCGTGGCACTGAGCTACCTGAAGCGCGGCGATCTGGAGCGCATCATCCTGTGCCGACCCGCCGTGGAGGCGGGGGAGAACCTGGGCTTCCTGCCGGGCGACATCTACGCCAAGGTGAACCCCTACCTGCGGCCGCTCTACGACGCCCTGCACGACCTGATGGACACCCGGCGCGTGCAGCGCTACATCGAGACGGACATCATCGAAGTGCTGCCCCTGGCCTTCGTGCGCGGACGCACCCTGGACAACGCCTTCATCATACTGGACGAAGCCCAGAACTGCACCGTCAGCCAGACGAAGACCTTCCTGAGCCGTCTGGGCGCCCATGCCCGGCTGCTGGTCACCGGCGACATCACCCAGATTGACCTGCCACCGGAGAAGAGAAGCGGCCTGGTGGACGCCCAGGAGCGGCTGAGCAACGTCCCTGGCATCCGGTTCGTGTGGCTGACCGAGGAGGACATCGTGCGTCACCCCCTGGTGCGGCGTATACTGGACGCGTATCAGCAGGAGTCCGCCGCGGTGGGCGGAGAGACCTCCGGCGTGGAGGAGCCCGAGGGTGAGGCCCAGTAGCGTCGAGAAGAGGGGCGCAGCCAAGCGCAGCAATGGCACGGGCCAGCCCGGTGCCGGCGGGGCGCGGACCGAGGAAGGCGACCGACGGGGACCGGCCGCCTGCTCTCGGGCGGGGCGGTTCGTATGGCTGGCGCTGATGGCGGTCGCCATATTTCTTGCGATCAACGTCGGCCAGGAGCCCCTGGAGCTCAAACTCGGGGAACCGGCCCCCCGCGACTACCGGGCCCGCGTCGAGTTCATCAGTCCCGATCTGGCCCGCACCGAGCGCGGCCGGGAGCTGGCCAGGCTCCACGAGCCGGCTGTCTTCAGCCTCCAGGCGGAGGCCTGGGAGAAGCAGGTGCACCAGGTGCTGGAGTGGATTCGCCAGGCCGATGAGCAGGCGCTTCGGGACAACCTTCCTCAGGCGGCGCGCCCGGACGAGTTCCTGGACGCCCTGCCGCGGCTGCGCTCACGCTCGGCCCGCCTGGAGGAGACACTACTCGTTCTGGCCGACCGGCCCGTGGTCAGCCCGCAAGACCTGTCGGAGATTCAGCAGAAACTGGCCGACCGTGTGGCCGTCGTCGGAGCGAACGGCCGCCAGCATCTGGTGCCTATAGATGAGGTAATTCCTCTCAGCGGCGACGCGGGGCAGTTCCAGGAGGCGCTGCGACCCGCGCTGGAGGGCATCTCGGAGGAGCAGGTGAAGGCCGCCCGCCGAGCCGTGGCGGCGCTTCTGAAGCCATCCGCCGTCCTGGACCTGCCAGCCACGCGGCAGGCCGACGATCGCGCGGCCAGCCAGGAGCCCCAGCGGCTGCGCAAGGTGATGGAAGGCACCCCGATACTGACCGCGGGCGCCGAGGTGGAGCGCCAGGAGCTGGAGGATGTGCGCCGGGAACGATCTGCCTATCGGGAGAGCTCGGCAGGACGGATAATGCGCGTGCAGCAGATGGCCGGCACGGCCCTGGTGCTTGGTCTGGTGCTGCTGGCAGCGTCCATGTACGCTCGTCTTTACCAGCCGGAGCTGCTCAACCGGCGGCTGCAGATGCTGTCGTTCGTGCTGCTGACTCTGGTCGTGGTCAGCCTGGCGCGGCTGTGCGTGATGAACGCGGTCACGCCGCTGTGGGTGCCTGTGCCGCTGATGGTGATGATGATGTGCCTGGTTTACGACCAGCGCACGGGGCTGGCGATGGCGGTCTTCTACGCCGTGCTGGTGCGGCTGGCGGCGCCGGGAGCCAACCAGGAGTTCATCGTTCTGCTGGTGGGCGGGCTGATGGCGGCCCTGCTGACGCGCAACGTGCGCACCCGCGGGGAGCTGATCAAGGTCGGCCTGCTGACGGGCCTCATCCAGGGGCTGGGCGTGTGGGGCCTGGGGCTGGCGGGGTCGCACTACGGCGCCCGCGTGCCGCTGATCTTCTGGCGCTCCCCGTTGCTGGCGCAGTCACTTGCCGCGCTGGCCAACGGCGTGCTTAGCGGGTTCATCGTCAGTGGCGCGCTGCCCCTGGTCGAGCGGCTGTTCGACGTGACCACCGACATACGGCTGCTGGAATGGAGCGATCCGAACCAGCCCCTGCTGCAGCGGCTCCTGCTGGAGGCACCGGGCTCCTACCATCACAGCATGTTGGTGGGCAGTCTGGCGGCGGACGCGGCGGACGCCGTCGGCGCGAATCCACTCCTGGCAAGGGTCAGCGCCTACTTCCACGACGTCGGCAAGCTGAAGAAGCCGGAGTACTTCGCCGAGAACCTGCCCGAGGGAGGCGCCAACCCCCACGACGACCTGACGCCCACCATGAGCAGCCTCATCATAACCGCCCACCCCAAAGACGGCGCCGAGATGGCCGAGAACTACGGCGTGCCGAAGGAGGTGCGCGAAATCATCCTGCAATCGCACGGCTCCAGCGTGCTGAAGTACTTCTGGGGCAAGGCCCGGGAGGACGAGCAGCGCAGCACCCAGCAGGTGCAGGAACACGACTTCCGCTACCGCCTGCCGAAGCCGCGCTCCAGGGAGGCCGCCATCGTCATGCTTTGCGACGCCGTCGAGAGCGCCACTCGCTCGATAGAGTCCCCATCTCCGAAGCAACTGCGCGCCATGTCCCGTCAGATCATCATGGACCGGCTCCACGACGGCCAGCTCGACGAGTCCGGCCTGACCATCACCGACCTGAAGCGGCTGGAGGACAGCCTGGTCCGGGGCGTCACGGCCATCTTCCACAACCGCATCCGTTACCCCGGCCAGGAGGAGGTCGAGGAAGTGCTGGAGGAGCGCGAAGTCGCCGCCGCACCCGCCGGAGGGGCGGGAAAGGAAGAACGGAAAGCCCATGAGGGTGGAGATCTGCAACCGACAGAAGGCGCTTGAGCTGCCCCCCGAGCAGGTTCGCCGACTGCTGCGTATCGGACTGGAGCAGGAAGGGGCAGACGCCGAACTGAGCGTGGCCCTGGTGGAGGAGAAGGAGATGAGCCGGCTGAACCGCCGGTTCACCGGACGCGAGGGGGGCACCGATGTGCTGGCATTCCCCTACGGCACCGAGGAGGGCGTGCTCCAGGGCGAGATAGTCGTCAATGCCGGCCGGGCTGTTCGCGAAGCCGCCGAACGCCCCCACGGCCCGGATGACGAGCTTCTGCTCTACCTGGCCCACGGCCTGCTGCACCTGCTGGGCTACGACGACCACGAACCAGATGAGCAGCAAACCATGCGCCGGCGCGAGGCGGAAATACTGGCAGCCGTCGGCCGGCGAGTGGAATACTGAACGTCATTGTGGAGGAGATGGTTTTGCTATTGGAAGGCGCTGAGCTGCCCGCCCTGTGGGCCGTCGTGCTGCTGGCCGCCATCGTGGAATCAGCCGTGCAGTTCCTTTCCTGGTCGAAGCTGGAGGAGGAGGTGGGGGACTCTGCCGCGCGGGAGCGATACTTCCACTACCTGCAGCACACGCGGGCGTTCGCCGTTCTGTGCCTGGTGGCGCGGGTGGCGGCGGCGGTGGCCATGGTGGCGCTGGTGGCCCGGCGGACGTTGGGGCAGCCTTCCCGCGCCGTGGCCGCGCTGCTGGTGTCCTGCGCGCTGCTGGCAGTCGCAGAGCTGGCCGGCCGCCTGGTGGGCCGGCGGTGGTCGGCGGAGGTGCTGCGCGTCGCGTTGCCCCCTCTCTTCCTGCTGACCGCGCCTCTGCGCCTGTTCCGCCCGGCCGAGGCCCAACCCGTCCAGGAGCTGGAGGAGCCGGAGCCCGAGGTGGTCGAGGCGGCCAAGGAGGAGATACGCGTCGCGATCGAGGACGGCACCACCGAGGGCGCCCTCGAGGCCGAGGAGAAACAGATGATCGAGGGCATCCTGAAGTTCCGCCAGGTGGACGTGGGCCAGATCATGACCCCGCGCACCGAAATCGAGAGCCTGGAGGCCGACCTGGAGGTGCCCCGCGCGCTGGCCGCCCTCGAGCAGTTCCACCACAGCCGCATCCCCGTCTATGAGGGCACCCTCGACCACGTGGTGGGCATCGTTTACGTGAAGGACCTGCTCTCGGCCGCCCGGGAGGACAACGGCGAGGGCAAGACGCTGCGTGAGGTGATGCGGGAGCCGTTCTTCGCACCCGAGACGCAGGGGTTGGGCCGGCTCCTGCAGCAGTTCCAGGAGCGGCGCGTGCAGATAGCCGTCGCCCTCGACGAATACGGTGGCGTCAGCGGGGTGGTGACCGTCGAGGACATCATGGAGGAGATCGTCGGCGAGATCGAGGACGAGTACGACGAGGAACTGCCCGAGGAGCGGGTGAGCCTCCGCTCCGACGGCGGCATCGAGGCCGACGCGCGCGTGCGCATTGATGAGCTGAACGAGCAATTCGACCTGGACATCCCGGAGGACGAGGGCTACGACACGGTGGGCGGGTTCGTGACGGCCGGCTTCGCCCGCGTGCCCGAGCCCGGCGAGGAGATGACCATGAACAGGCTGCGGGTCAGCGTGCTGGAGAGCGACCAGCGCCGCGTCCTGCGCGTCCTGCTGCAAACCGAACACTAACAACAACGGCATAACAGGGATGGACAGGATAAACAGGATGAAGACAACTAAGTAACTTCTGTCTCTCTTGGTGTTCTTATCCTATCTATCCTGTGTATCCTGTTACGTTCGTAGCCGTCTGTGAGGGTGGGGCTTGGCTGAGTATCATCGCACGGAAGGCATCTGTCTGCGCCGGTTCGCCTACAGCAACACCAGCCAGGTCGCCGGCTTCCTCACCCCCGACCAGGGGCGGCTCTCCTTCATCGCCAAGGGCATAACGCGCGCGCCGAAGAAGGGCATCCGGACCGGGCTGGACCTGCTGGGGCGCTACGGGCTGGTTTACACCCGTCGCCCGGCCGGCTCGCTGCAGAACCTGACCGACCAGTGGCTGCGGGAGGAGTTCCGCGGGCTGCGTTGCTCGCTGCCGCGGCTGCTGTGCGGCTACTACGCAGCGGAACTCGCCCTGAGCTTCACCGTCGAGGGCGACCCCTGTCCGCGGCTTTACGCCGCCACGCTGGACGCGCTGCGCCGGTTCGCCGCCGGCCGCGGCCTCGGCCTGACCGCCGTGCGGCTGGAGCTGGCCATCCTGCGGGAGCATGGCAGCCTGCCCGCTTTCGACCGGTGCGTCGTCTGCGGACGGGACCTGCCCGCCCGCGGCGCAGTCACTTTCAGCGCCCCCGACGGCGGCCCCCTCTGCCGCCGCTGCGAGGAGCCGCAACAGGGCGACAGCATCCCCCTGCGGGCCGACCTGCTGGGCCACCTGCACGCGCTGGCCACCGGCGCCGAGGAGCCTGACCTGACCTCTCGCCAGGTACTCGCTCTCAGCACCGCGCTGCGCTTCCAGATGCGCTACATCCTGGGCCGCGAGCTGCGCATGTGGAACTACCTGCAACGCCGCCGCCTCACCCGCAGCCTCCGCCACGCCCGCCGCCACGCGCGCTCCTGAGGCAGCGACTACTCACCGGCGTCTTCGAGTGTCTCCGGCAAGTGGCGCACGAAGTCGCGGATCTGGTCGCGGATG